>JAUVAG010000139.1 GCA_030591825.1 Dethiosulfatibacter sp. | reverse complement strand
CGTGGGTGGTGATGATGTTTGCGTTGCCCTCGATAATAACAGATGTTTTATTAAGTGATGATACATAATCGAATATTGTATCCACCTTTATCTCCCTGTAGTCCCTGTTTAGGATTCCATTTACGGCAGGTGGCTCTCCTGTTATCATTGCTGCATAGCCGCTGTTTGTTACAGGCTTGAATATTGTAAGAGCAGTGTCCATATGTCCCAAGCTTGAAATATATGGAATGAATCCATTTTCCTTTGCGTAATTGTATTGTCCTGCACTGAATCCGTCAATAAATATATGAAGAACATCTTCATCCTTGTCAAGATAATGCCTTGCATCGTAGTATGAATCCATTACGGATCCGGAAGGAGGATTAATGATAACTCCCACTATGTCAAAGACTGTTTTCCTGTTTTCAGGTTCAGTGTAGTTTATGATATTGCCTTGAAGCTGTAGATATCCTTTTTCCGTTGTGAAATAGTATTCTCCACCTTTTGACATGACTATTGAACTCATGTATTCTTCACCGGCTACAGCTTCTACGGGAAGAAAATATTTTTCCTTGTAGGCTTTCATTGAATACTCGTCGTTTTTCACGGATTCACCGTCAAAGAAGTTGTAGAGTTGAAGGTTCATGAGGTGCATGTTTCCTGGTGTGAAGGATGCCAGGTTTTCATTTTTGGATATTATGTTTACACCTTCCGACAGGTTGTATTCTTTCTTTATAAGCACTATTTTTTCAATATCCTTCAAATTTACAGTGGGAGGAAAATCAGGTGCATATACATTCCACCCATTGTCGTCATATATATTGACCTTGTCATAGCTTTTGTCTATTTTCACTTTCATTCCATCATTGGCTACCAGGAGTACTGAATAGTGTTCCTTTTTGTAGTCGTAGAATTTGAAGATTTCATCAAGTTTGATGCTTCCGTATGTCTTGTCATCCTTTTCCAGAGTTTGCCAGTTCATGACTGATTCATTGCCGTAGGGTACGATGAGCTCCTCGTCGACATCTCCTGTGACCTTGAGAAGAGCTCCCGACTTTTCGACCTTGGACGAACATGCAGTAAAAAGGAAAAGGATAATAAGAACAGCAGAAACAAGTTTTACCTTACTGGTCATATTATCCTCCGCTATTGCGTTTAACTAAATTATTTTATTGAGCAGATATTTCTGCTATGTTGCTAATCCACATTTTGTTACCTTCTCCGTTTACTACAAGTCTTGGAGCGTTGTCGTCTATGCTTTCTCCATCTTGGACAAATCCGAAGATTGTAGTTTCAAGATTTGCAGTTTCGCTGTCAAGTTCTATAGCATAACCATCTGCTGCAGTAACAGTCAACATTGTTGAGCTTTCAACTCCGTTGGCTACAAGTACATCTGAAACTCTGTATCCTGACCATTCTGCAGCCTTTAAGTTTCCTTCCTTGTCCATTTTTTCAACGTTTACAGTTACAAACTCAATATCTGTGCCTTCAGTAGTGAAGTCTGTTCCGTTTATTTTTATTGCAAGAACGTAATCAGACATCATTGCATCGTCGCCTGATTCTTCACCCATGTTGTTGTCCATGTCCTTATCCATTTCAACAACTTCTATTGAAAGTATGTCCTTAATCTTTGCTTTTTTGTCCATTCCCTCGAAGGAGATTCCATATCCTCCGTTGTTTCTTGCATATATTCCACCCTTAAGGAATGTTTCTCTGTCAATTGTCTTTGAATATCCGTCTGCTGCTGTAAGAGTGTAGCTCATTCCTTCAGCAAGACCTGTAAGCTCTTCTATTTTGACTAAAGGCACACATTCGTCTTCAAGAATTGTTACAAGGCTATTTGCATATTTAGCAAAAGACTGGCTTTCACTTACGAAAATCGTATCTGTATTTTCTATTTTCAGGAGGTTTTTAACATGCATTCCTTTTGGAAGGTCTGGTGAAAGGAATAGTGGTGAGTTTTCTCCAGTGAATTTGATATATCCTGTAAGGAAGATATCCATTTTTTCAGTTTTTGTGAAGTCGTCTACGGCTTCCATAAATATGTCCGAAACGGGCATGTCGCTTTCAACACCTGTTCTGCCAAATTCTTTAAGGAGAGTTAGTGTCTTAATTGCCTTGTCTGTAGCTTCGTAATATGTATAGTCTTCTGATTCTAATGTGGATATTGCAGCTTCCATGAAGATTATCTTAGAATTTGCATGAGCCATAGAGTCCATGTCGTCTTCGGAACCTTTGTCCATGTCTTTTGAATCACCCTTGATGAGCTCCATACCTGCAACCTGTCCAACCCAGTACATTGATCTTTCATCAGGTACTGCAACCCTTAGAGGTTGGAATTTATCGTCAAGAGGCTCACCGTTTGCTTCCCAGTAGAGCATTACGTCTTTTGTGTCAAGTATTTCCTTGGGAATTACTATTGAATATCCGTCTCCTGCAAAGAATCTAATTCCTTCGAAATCATTTTGTTTCAATTCATATTTCGAAAGTATATTGTTTATCTCTACTCCCTTGATTTCAGTCTCTACAACTTCACCGCTTGATGAAATATTTGTTGTTGTTATGGTTTTTGCTTCCATTGCTTTTATTTCTTCGGCAGTAATCATTTCCATTCCGCCTTCAATACTATCAATACCTTGAATTTCTATTGAATATTTTGTAGTATTGGTTCCTTCATTGTTATCCTCCGTTGGAAGATTTGTGTCCCCTGTGTTTGGTGTACATGCTGCAAATGTAAGTACAAGTACAAACACGATGCTTAGTAATTTCAGTTTTTTTGACATGATTTTCTCCTTAGTTTTTATTATAGCTTAGGAAGGTTAATATCATAACCCCTTGAAACTTTGGTGTTATGGGGTTAAGGAAACTTTCCTTCGCATCTTAATAAATGCTTATGCATTTAACGCAGCGTAGCTGCTTTCTTGTGGTGAATCTCGATTGCCAGGTTTACAGCTTCTGTAGCTGAGTGGCTAGTAATAGTTGCCCCGGTTATTGCGACTATTTCATAATCATTTTCCTTATGCATTTTTACAATCTTTGCTGGATGGGATAGAGGCATGTTTTGAAATCTTTCCAGAAACCATCCTTCCCTTATGTATCCTCCGTAATCCTCTGTTTCGCGTTCGTCAATTAGTCTGACGGTTTCAATACTTTCATCGATGTTGTTTATTTCAACCATATAGTAGACAAAGTCCTTGTATCCCATGGATTTTATGAAATAGCAGTCAAGGTCCCTATTCCCCAAATGGACTTCGTAAACATATTCCGCAAAACAATTTTTAGAATTCAAGTTCTTATCGAAACTTGTTTCTACAATATTTGCTTCGGGATATATGGAAGCAAGATATTCATTCTTGTATTCCATGGTCAATGAAAGTACAGCCAGGGATATTGCAATTAATGATACTAAAGCTATTATTCTTTTTTTTTTCATAAAAAATATCTATTCCACCCGGAATAGATAAAATCATCTCCTTTCCAACCGGGAGGCAGGTCCGTTTCCAGACAAACCCATAGTCTGATTTCCATAGAAAACCTTAGGAAAATCAGATCGGAGCTAATACATTCTAATTCTACCAAAAAAAATATCTAAATTCAATATAAATTTAGTGAGGAAAAGGTTATTATGTCTGTAAATATATAATGAATATGTGTTATAATATAAAGAACATAGAGGAAAGTTGATTTTTGGAGGACATGATATGAAGGGAAATGAACTTAAATACACTCAATTGAGAAATGAATGCTGTGATGAATGCAAAAAATTTGAATCCACGGCGGACTTAGAGCCACTTGAGGGAATCATTGGACAGGAAAGAGCAGTTGAAGCAATTGATTTCGGCCTTAATATAAAAAGAAAAGGCTACAATATTTATATTTCAGGAATAAGTGGAACCGGTAGAAACTCCTATATTAGTCTTATTACGGGAAAGAAGGCTCGTGGAGAAAATACTTCAGGAGACTGGGTATACGTTTACAATTTCAAGAAGCCTGAAAATCCAATATCCCTTAGGTTGGATAGCGGACAGGGAAAAATTTTCAAAAAAGCCATAGAAAATACGATTATATTTATAAAGAAGGAAATAGAGAACACCTTTACTTCAAAGGAATATGAAAGAGCAAAAAATATGCTTTTCAAGCAGCTTAACGAAACTTCCGAGGAGCTTTTGGCTGAGCTTAATACTCTTGCCAAGAAATTCGGTTTTATATATTCAAATACAGATAGGGGTCTTGTCAGCGTACCACTTAAGGAAAATGATGTTCCTATGACAGAAGAGGATTTTAAGGACATCTCAAAGGAAAAATACGCCGAGATACAGAAAAAATCCAGTGAACTGAACCTTGCAAGCATTGACCTGTTCAAGAAAATCAAGGACATAGACGAAAGCTTCAGGGATAAGCTCAAGAAGCTTGATAGTGAATTTGCAACAAAGGTTGTAAACCTACACACAGACAGGTTGAAATATAGATTTGACGGGAACAAAAAAGTTGAGAATTATCTTATAGACTTGAAGAATGACATAATAGATAAGGTAGACATGTTCAAGACAGACAACAAGCAGCCGCAGTCGAATCCATTTTTGGCAATGCAGAACAAAAACAATGATTCTTTCTTTGAAAGATATCAGGTGAATCTTTTCATAGACAATTCTGACAAAGAGAATGCACCAGTAGTATTTGAGACAAACCCAACACATTCAAACCTTTTGGGAAACATAGAGTTTGTGAATGAAATGGGAGTATTAAAGACCTCCTTTAAAAAAATCATTCCTGGATCTATCCATGCAGCAAATGGAGGTTATCTTATTATTCAGGTAAAGGACCTTATGGAAAATGTTTTTGCATATAAGGGACTAATGAGGGCATTATTGAATGACGAGGCAAAGATAGAGACAATTCAGACTACAATGGGATATCCTGTAACTACAGGCCTTAAGCCTGAACCAATAAAGCTTGACATCAAGGTCATACTGATAGGGGATCCATGGTCCTATAGCATGCTTTAT
>JAUVAG010000240.1 GCA_030591825.1 Dethiosulfatibacter sp. | reverse complement strand
TGATGGATCTGCTTCCGCATATCCCTTGTTTTGAGCCAGTCTTAAGATATTGTCGAATTCAAAGTTGTTTTCATACATATTGTATAGTATGAAGTTTGTTGTTCCGTTTAATATTCCATCAAGTTCTGTAACCTCGTCAATCCTCATAGCCTGCTTAAGAGACTTGATGATAGGGATTCCTCCACCGACACTTGCTTCGTATAATAGAACGGCATTGTTTTCCTCTGCAAGCTTGTTGAAGTCTTTAAGGTGCTTTGCCACAACAGCCTTATTGGCAGTTACAACATGTTTTCCAGATGATAAAGCTTTGCTGATAAAATTGAAAGCAGGGTTTATTCCACCCATTACTTCTACAACCAAATCTATTTCATCATTATCAAGAACATCTGAAGGATTTGTAGTCATTAGGTCCATAGTGACCTCCGACTGATCCTTAACCAGAATCTTTACAACCTCCAGATCCTTTAAAAATTTATTGTTTTTACCCTGTGATATTATTTCGTAGACACCTGAACCTACAGTTCCGCATCCCAGTAAACCTATTTTCATTGAGTCCTCCTTTGTTTCTGTGAAAAAAACACTTGTAATTATATGTTGAACAGTATATCATAGACAAGAGTATATATCAATATTTAAATTAACATATTATTCGGAGGAAACAATGGTATTAAAATACGAAAGTACTAGAAATAAAAATATAAATGCAAATCCTTCAGAGGCAGTAGTAAAGGGCCTTTCAGATGATGGAGGATTGTTCGTACCAAGAGGTATCGACGAGCTTGGACTCAATCTTGAAGAGATGTGCAGCCTTGGATTTCACGACACAGCAAAGAAAATCCTTAGTCTCTTCTTCGCGGACTTTACAGAGGAACAAATTAACGATTCCGTAATGAATGCATACGACAGCAAGTTTGACCATGCGGACATAGTCCCTGTTGAAAAGGTGGGAGACAGATTCATCATGGAGCTCTTCCACGGAAGCACAATAGCATTCAAGGACATAGCCCTTTCAATACTTCCATACCTTATGAAAAAAGCACAGTCAAACTGCAAAATGAAGGAAGACATAGTGATTCTTACAGCAACATCTGGAGATACTGGAAAAGCAGCTCTTGAAGGATTCAAGGATGTTGAGGGAACAAAGATAATAATCTTCTATCCAAATGACGGGGTAAGTCCCGTTCAGGAAATGCAGATGGTAACTACAGAAGGGGACAACACATATGTAGTAGCAGTTGAAGGTAACTTTGACGACGCACAGTCTGCAGTAAAGGAAATATTAAACAATATGGAATTAAGGGAAAAACTTGGCGAAATGGGAATGAAGTTCTCGTCGGCAAACTCCATAAACATAGGAAGACTGGTACCTCAGATTTCATACTATTTTACTACTTATGCTGATCTGGTTAAAAAGAATGAAATTAAAACAGGGGACAAAATCAACTTCGTAGTACCTACTGGAAACTTCGGAAACATACTTGCAGGATATTTTGCAAAGCTTGTGGGACTTCCTGTAAACAAGCTTATATGTGCTGCAAATGAAAACAATGTACTTTTCGACTTCCTGACTACTGGTGTATATGACATAAACAGGGAATTCAAGAAGACAATGTCTCCATCAATGGATATATTGATTTCAAGCAATCTTGAAAGACTGCTATACTATATGAGCAACAAGGACAATGAGTATATTGCAGAGCTCATGAACCAGCTTAAAACAGAGAAGAAATATGAAGCCAATGATGATATAAAGGCGAAAATAAAAGATCAGTTCTGGAGTTCATACTGTTCTGAAGATGATACTTCTGATACTGTCAAGAAGGTATATGATGAGTTTGGATATGTAATGGATACCCATACTGCTGTTGCCTACAAGGTTTACGAAGACTATCTGAAAGAAAACAAGGATGATTCAAAAACTGTAATACTTTCAACTGCAAGTCCATTCAAATTCACAGGAAGCGTATATAAGTCACTCTTCGGTCCAACGGACATGAAGGAGCTAGACCTTATCAAGGAACTTTCTGATAAAACAGACATGAAAGTGCCGTCACAGATAGAAGGGCTTGCTAACAGGAAAGTACTACACAACAGGCTTTGCACGCCTGCATCAATGGATCAGGAAATACTTAAAATTTTAAGCGAGGAAAGTAATGTTTGAAATAAGAATACCGGCAACGACTGCAAATCTCGGTCCTGGATTTGATTCTCTTGGAGCAGCACTTACAATGTATGCAACATTTACATTTAAAGAATGCGATAAAGTATTGGAGATAACAGGTTGTGATAAAAAATACAGAAACAAGCATAATTTAATCTACACTTCATATGTGAAAACATTTGAAATTCATGGTGAAAAAGTTAAAAATGTTAAAATCGGAGTAGATTCGGACATACCGCTCTCAAGAGGACTTGGGAGCTCAGCTGCTTGTGTAATTGGAGGAGTTGCGGGTGCCTTGTATATGATGGGTAAAGACATCAAGAAAGACAATCTTCTTGATATTTCAACTGTAATAGAAGGTCATCCGGACAATGTTTCACCTGCGATTTATGGTGGACTTACTGCTTCACTTAAATATGGGGAAAAAGTGTTTACCGAGAAATACAAAGTTAATGATAAAATAGTATTCTATGCTTTTATACCTAATTTTTCACTGGCGACTTCCGATTCAAGAAAAGCGTTGCCTAAAAATGTAGAATTCAAGGATGCTACATTCAATATATCAAGAATACCACTGCTTCTCAGAGGTTTTGAATACAATAATAAAGAATTGTTAAAGGTTTCAATTGAAGACGCACTTCACCAGCCTTATAGAAAAGGACTTATAGATGAATATGATGATGTTGAGAAGCTATGTAATGAGTGTAGTGGGCACGCTGTATACTTAAGTGGGGCCGGACCTACAATAATGTGTATTGCAGATGAACCTGGAAATAGAGCTTCTATGGAAGATCAGACAGCAAAATTCAGAAACAATTGGAAAGTCAGGGAATTAAAGATAGATGAAGAAGGAATACAAATATTAAGGAGTTGATTTTTTGATTAAAAAGTATCTTATAGTGAATAAAAAAATACTGCCTGATGTATATGAAAAAGTTATCGAAGCAAGAAATATGATCAATGAAAACAAGGTCAAGGGCATAAGTGAAGCTGTAAAGAAGGTTGGCATAAGTAGAAGTACCTACTACAAATATAAGGACTTTGTATTTGCACCTTCAGAGGATTCTGTAGGAAGAATGGCCATATTTGGTATCATGCTTTCACACAAGAAGGGAATATTGTCTGCAGTTCTTAACTCTATATCGGATCATAATGCAAATATACTTACATTAAACCAAAATATTCCTGTAAACGGACAGGCAAATGTAACATTGTCACTGGATATTTCGGGAATAGATACAAGTCTTGAAGAAATGATAGACTTTCTTAAGAGCATAGAGGGAGTAATGTCTGTAAAGCTTATTTCAATTGAATAAACAAGAAATAATTAGCTGTTTCCTATATTAAATAGGAGTCAGCTTTTTTTATAGTCTAAGAAAGTTAAAAATGCGTAATCCCTTGAAGCGTTGGTATTACGCCGTT
>JAUVAG010000273.1 GCA_030591825.1 Dethiosulfatibacter sp. | reverse complement strand
CCCTTTTTCAATTTCAAAGTTGACATCATCCACCGCATAGTTTTCATCGTTGCTGTATGAGTGGTAAAGGTTCTTGAC
Source organism: Dethiosulfatibacter sp. (assembly GCA_030591825.1). Classification (GTDB taxonomy): domain Bacteria; phylum Bacillota; class Clostridia; order Tissierellales; family Dethiosulfatibacteraceae; genus Dethiosulfatibacter. The sequence continues at coordinate 3,185 of JAUVAG010000273.1, read as the reverse complement.
TTTAATCATCTTTGCCTCCTAGTATTTATATCCTAACTTTAGTTGAGTTAAATTTTGTGTCATTCGAAATACAAATGCTTCAATTGTATATCGCATGTAACATAATTTAGCACGAAACTTGTTACGAGATAAAACTTCGCTATTATTCTCTTGTTCTTGAATCTCTTCTATAGAATCCTTTTCTCAGGACTACTATATATCTATCCACTTCATCCGATAGCTCATCGATTTTTATTCTTTCACCGGATTCTATCCTCTTAAGATAGTCCTCTCCCATTTTCTCGAATGTCCATATAAGGATGTTCATGGTTTCTTTTATTTCCTTGTCTTCCTTGAACAGCGAAAAGTCGATATTTTCATGGTATACCTTATCATAAATATTGGGAACATATTCTTCAAAGATTGCCTTCATCTCATCCACAGACTTATTTTCATAAATCCTTTTGGAAAATTCCAATAAATACGGGTACTTTCGGCAAACCTCCAATTTAATAATTACTATATCCTTGATGCGCGTCAATATGTCTGGTTCTTTCCAGTCCAGTTTTTCGACGACTGCATCAGCAATAACCCTTATGGAGAACATCTCCAAGTATTCATAAAGCTTCTTCTTGCTCTTAAAGTAATTAAAAAGCGAACCTTTTGATATTCCAGCTTTTTCCACGATTCTGTTGGTTGAAGCCTTTTGGTAAGTGTTCCTGCTGAATTCCTCCATGGCGCTGTTGATTATTTTCATTCTCTTCTTTTCATCCAAACCAGACAGTCTGTCTTCCAAGATAATCACCTCTCCAGCCTCTTTTAGTTATCACCGTATTTGAGGATAACACTTTCACCCTCTTCTAGTCCTTTCTTTATCTCAATACGGGTGTTATCTGATATTCCTGTTACAACTTCCCTTTGAACAGGCTTCCCGTCTTCGAGTACATCCACGTATATTTTCATATCCTCTTCATACACTGCATCTTCATGTATGAAAAGAGCCTCTTTTGATTCTTCTATCATTATTCTCATTTTCACCTTGAGCCCAAAGGATAACTCGCTGGATCCGGGAAGATTTATCTCAACACTCTGTCGATTCTCTTCAACCCCCAGCTCAGAAAAGACAATAAAAGCCTTGGGGTGAATCTTTTCCACCTTAAGATTGTCAATTTCAATGTTCAAATTCTCATCAGTGACTGTTGACTTCATACCGGTCTTGATGAGTATTGCATCTTCAGCCATAAAGTCTATCAATACGATTTTTTCCGACGGATCCTGCATTTCCAGAATCTTAAGTCCTGCATAGGGAATATCTCCTTCAAATGTATCCAGTTCCGTTATAACCCCGTCAAAACCGGCATATATAATGGAGTCTTCCCTGTCCTTTTCAAAGGTTTCCAGAGACAGTATAAGGACATCGATTTCCGCTTCGTATTTTATCTTCATATTTTCCGAAAGGCCCTTAACAAGTAGGTTATAGCTGTTTTGCGCCACAGCAAGGCTGTTTTGCAACTGTACCAATTCATTCACTGCTTTATCCAGCTCTATTTCCGCTACGACCTCGTTCTTGAACAGTTCTTCCATCCTGTCCCTGTTTTCCTTTGCCAATGCGATACTGCTTCTTATTCTGGAAATTTCCAGTTTTGCATTGTTGATGCTTTCGAAATCAGTTCCCGACAAAGCCTCGTTGTAGGTAGCCTTCAGGGCTTCCAACTGTTTTTCCACCTTCTGAATTTCCAGACCGCTATTGTCTTCAAACTTGATTAGAAGCTGTCCTTTCTCTACATAATCCCCAAATTCCACTCCAATTGTTTCCACTTTTCTGACGCTGTTTCCGTAATAGCTCCTAACATTCCTTGAGCTTATGGTGCCGTCTTCTTCAACATATTTTCCTATTTCACCTTTTTCAACTTCAACTGTTTCGTATTTTGCTCCGACATTCCTCGCCGTCAAGAGATAAAATATTCCTGCCGCTACAGCTGTAAGTATGACCAATGCGATAATCAGTTTCTTTTTCATAACTACCTCCACCGTTTGGTTGTCTACTTGACCAGTGTGGTCACTTTAATTATATAACTTTAATTGTAGGTAGTCAAGGGAATGGGGGTTGTAGGGTTGCGTTAAAGTGTAGTGTACCATTGTACATAAAGAAAGGGACTTTCTTTTTATATTTTTTTCCTACAATAACTTTACGCTAGCATATTCATTATTGTATTTTTGTTTTTATTATTGAACCTCTATCTTCTGGAATATTCTACTATTGTCATGCCTTCTTTAACCGTATACCTGTCAAGATGAAGTTTGACTGATGGATTATTCCCAAGAAATAATAGTTTTCCTTTGCCTATTACCATAGGAACTACAGCAATTACAAATTCATCTATTATGTCTGCCTTCATAAAATAGTCAACCAGGATACTTCCTCCATAAAGAAATATATCCTTTCCGTCTTCCTTCATAAGTTTACTGACAAACCCAACAATATCATCCTTGATGAATTCTATATTATCATGGTCCTCCATGTTTCTGCTTGTTGCCACGATTACTCTATGGTCTTTAAAAAATTCCATTGTGGCATCTTCATATGATACTCTACCCATGACTACAGTATCCATTTTTCCTAGGAATACATCAAAATCGAATTTCTCCTTCGTATCCAAAGTGGAATCACCATCACCTGTAATCCATTCAAAACCACCCTCCTCATCAAGGATATACCCATCAAGACTCATTGCCAGACTTAGAACTAATTTTCTCATTTATATTTTCCCCCACTTTTTTTAAAAAATACTATACTTTTGTACTCTTTGAATTTTTGCCAACATCTTATTTACCAGATGGCTGCTGTTGAGTAATGCAATGAATATTTCCGCCACCAAGAATTATTTCCCTTGCATAAATTCCTACTATTTCCCTTTCGGGGAAAATACCCTCTAATGTATCAACGGCCGCCTTGTCATGTACTTCGTCACCAAACAAAGGTAGAATTACTGCCTTATTGGCTATATAGAAATTGGCATATGAAGCTGCCTGTCTATCTCCTTCGAGTCTTGTTAGTGTTCCATCAACTGAATCAACGCCTTCACTTTCCTCTTTTGTAATTATTACTTTATCTGGAATATGAACCTTGTAAATTTTAAGATCACGTCCTTTTGCATCCTTTTCACTACTCAAATAATCAAAGGCTAATTTTGAAAATGGATATT
>JAUVAG010000002.1 GCA_030591825.1 Dethiosulfatibacter sp. | reverse complement strand
TATTTTATTCTTGCAACTGATGCTTCAATATCTGCAAGGTTCTCCTGCGCTGCTATTAATTCAATTATTGTTCCCGAACTTGATTCAAGATTCATTTGCTTAAGAAGTGAATTCTCCGCTCCAAAACCCTGCTCATATTTCAGATTTGCTATTGATACTACTTCTTCAGCATTTGCTATTAATCCTGTGGACATTTCAAGCATATCACCTGCTGCATCCATATTTTCATATGATTGACATATCTCTGAATCAATCATGGTTTTTATTTTTTCGAGCTGTAGTTTTGCTCCCTCTACAAGAAGCTTTGCTTCCTCAATTGAATTTTCTTTATACTCATACTCTTTTGATGAATTCAATATATCTTCATTGAGCTTGTATACCATCCACTGACCCAAAGTCTTTTGCATTTCAATTCTATTTGTTCGTCCAGATTTGATACCATCTTCCAAAACTTCCTCACTTACTTCCTGAATCATTGAATCCACAAGTACTATTTCAGCATTCATTTCCATATTCATATTTTCTTTCAACTCATAAATGGCATTCCTATATGTTGCCTGTGCAAGTCTATATGCGATTTTGGTACTGTCATAGTACATCTTTGCCAGCAACATATCATCCTTTGCCTTCATTCCATTTTCATAGGAAAGATTAACAAGATTGTATTGTGTTTCTCCTCTTTCCATGGCTACGGTTTTAAGTTTCAGCATTTTTTCAGCATAGAGCGCATCATAATAGTTTTTCTGAATAAGCATTGCTATTTGGTTCCTGTAAATTCCCTTAGCATATCTTGTGACATCAAGATTTACTCCTGCCATGGTAATCATTAAATCCACGGCATCATCGGTTTCAAGTTGAATAACACTGCTATAGTTAATTTTGGCATCAAGCTTGTCAGACACATCATCAAGTACCGATTCAAACCGGTCCTGATTATAATCGAAAGTAGCTTGAGCCTCATCCATAGCAACATTATATTCATCAAGTATATCCTGACTTGCGTCAAGTTTTGCTTTAATAATTGAATAAACATTATCATAATATTTTGCAGCAGCACTGGCAGCATCAGTATCAGAAAACCCAACATTTTTAAGCATATATTCAAGTGTTTGTAGTATATTAGCTCCCGTTGACAGCACAACATCATCACCTGATATTCCCAAATGCGCAAGCATATCAAGCATATTATTATCAACATACTTATAAATATCATTGTAGGTTATCTTTACAGGCGATTTTCCCAATGACAAATAATAGTATGCATCATCAAGATCCTCCTGATTCTGATCTAATGCAACACCTAAATCAAACAAATCACTCTCTGCATCACTCAATTGTTCTTCGGCATCTTCAAGGTCTTCAATATTACCCTCTGCATATCTTACAGCTACAAGGGCAATATCTATAGCATTATCAAGAAGACCAATATTCTTATTATTTTCCAGTCCATATGCAACCGCTTCGTCAACGGTCATTCCAACTAATCCTGGAACCAGTTCTTCGTCTTCAGTTTCCTGTTCTTCTTCATCAATCTCACCTGCAATATCGAGATCATCAAAATACCCGGCTATAAACTCAGGTAGTTCGTATGGTGCCAGTTCTATATCTTCTGTAGACACAGATACGGCATTTACTGTGCTAAAGGATGATACAACTATCATTATTACACATATGTATGATACTATTTTCTTAAAATTCATCTAGTTCTTCCTTTCCTATTTCTTTGTGTACAAAGCATTATTGCTTCGTCATCCGCATATACGGTGTTATCCTCACTACAAGATATGTATTTCTACTTCTTTTGATATTTCATTTAATTGTTCAATATGACCAATAGTTTCACCGTCACTCTTTTCGATGACAATTTGCTTAACATTGCTTCTTGCAATGCACTCGTTGAGTATTTCAACAGGGTTGTCCGAAAAAAATATCAGCATTTCCGCCTCATATTTCTTGGCAGTAGTAAATATATAGTCAATTTCTTTTGAGAACTTCTTTCCCCAATGGCATTTTTTCTGCACATTGACAACTAGAAGCTTCGTGTTCGTACTTTCAGCAATTTCCCTGCCCTTCTTAATCAGTCAGCCGGATTCAAATTTTGCTCTAACACAAACCATAGTTGCATTTTCGATTTTCTCGATATTTTTGAACATCTCGTCCATACCCTACCCAAACCTTTATTTTTTACTTTTGTAAATTATATCTCTGAAAAATGTCATCACTATGTTATGATTGTGAACAATTGTGAACAAGACAAGAAAGTTTCCTTAAACACATAACACCAATATTTCAAGGTGTTATGCATATTTTAACTTTCTTAAGCTATAAAGAAGCTGCTTCACACTCGAATATTTCGATTGTGAAGCAGCTTCTTTCAATGATTATATTACTTATTATTTAACTGAACTGTAAATTCAAAAGAACTTCCATTATCCTTTTTACTTTTCACCTTTATTTTTTCACCCATGATATCTAGTATTTCCTTGGCTATGGAAAGACCCAGTCCGGTTCCTTTCCTTGTTCTTGATCTGTCACTTTTATAAAATCTGTCAAATACAAAATCAATGTCCTCTTCTGCTATACCTGCGCCATTATCACTTACAGCAACCAATATCTCGCTTTCCATTTCAACCACAGAAATCTCAATTTGTCCACCTTTAGGTGTAAACTTGAAGGCATTATCCAGTAATATCACCATAATTTGCTCAATTCTATCATAGTTAGTAATAACCTTCGGCAATAATCCAGGATTGTAGATGAGTTTTATATCCTCATCAATCAACCTGTATCTTTCATAAACCATATCCAGAAGAGAGTTTAGGTTGACTGATGTTTTTTCAATAACAGCGTCACTAGTCTGAAGCCTTGAGAGTTCCATGATATCATCAACAAGCCTGGATAACCTCAAACTCTCCTGATATATAATTTCATAATATCTTTTAATATCTTTCTCGTCAGTTACTATGGAATCCATCAGGGGTTCTATTAAACCTCGAATAGATGTAAGTGGAGATCTAAGTTCATGAGATACATTTGCAACATAATCCCTTCTCATGTTTTCAAGGTTTTCAAGTTCAGTTACATCCCTAAACAAAACAACGGCACCAGCCGGCTTGTTTTGCTCGTCTTCTATTGATGCTATTATGATTCTCATAACTATATCTTCCTGTCTTCCATTCTTGATTATGGAACACTTGCCCTGTATTGCTTGAGAAAGTTCATTTAGTTTTTCATTCAATACCGGTATGTCCTCTACATTAACACCCTGGATATCATTTCCCGATAAATTGAACATTTCAAGAAAAACCTGATTGAAATGAGTTATACTCATATTTTCATCTACTGCAATCATTCCTTCTTCAAGACTGTTAAGTACCTGATGGAGCCTGCTCTTCTCAATATAGAGTTGAGATACATTCCTGTAGAATTCTACGGCCAGCTTGTTCAGCGTCTTTCCAAGAAGTCCTACCTCACCTTCCAAAGTCTCGTCAGCCTCAACAGAAAAGTCTCCCTCAATCATGGAGATTCCTGCCGATATGACATTCCTTATTGGTTTCACAATTCTCTTGAGGACAATGTGGGAAAGGACTGCAACAAAAGGTATTACTATTATCATAGCTATTACAAGTGCCTGGAAATGACTCAGTTCCGGCATAAGCTTGTCGGAAAATACCGTTTCCAAAAATGCAACCAGCGCGGCTGATATGAAAATCTCTGTAGATATTAGTATTGTAATTCGTTTCACTATGAAATTCTTCATATCCTATTCCACCTCGAACTTGTAGCCTACACCGTAAACAGTCTGAAGGCTCCACTTCTTTCCTTCCTGAGGCAACTTTGCCCTGATGCGCTTCACATGGGTGTCTACAGTTCTTGTATCTCCAAAGAAGTCATATCCCCAGACCCTGTCAAGAATCTGCTCTCTTGAAAAAACCTGGCCGATGTTGGAAGCCATAAGATAAAGTATTTCAACTTCCTTTGGAGTGGATATTAAAACCTTTCCATCAAATTTTACCTGATATTTCTTTATGCTTATTTCAAGTTTGTCAAAGGTAAGCGTTGATGACTTTCCTTTAGCAGTGCTTTCACCAACCCTTCTTCTTACAGCCTTTATTCTGGCTACAACCTCTCTGGGACTGAATGGTTTCACTATATAATCGTCAGCCCCAAGTTCAAGTCCTAAAATCCTGTCTATCTCTTCTCCCTTGGCAGTTACCATTATTATGGGTATAGCACTTGTTTTTCTTATTTCCTTACATACATCCAGACCATTCATGCCAGGCATCATTATATCAAGGACCACTAGTACGGGATTTGATTTTTCAAGTTCCTCCAGTGCCTCATTGCCGTTGAATACTGAAATGCATCCAAAGCCTTCATTGTTCAAATATATCTTGAGGGATTCGTGTACTACCGGGTCATCGTCGCATATTAAAATGTTTTCTTCATACATCTGTCTACTTCCTTTATAATTAATAAGTGAATTACACTTATAAAAATCTTTCAGCCCATTATAACACTATTGCTAATTATTTAAATTATTTTATTATTACAAATGGATTATATCTAATAAGACGCTTTATAGGATAGTAACTAAAAAATCAACACCACTCGTGAATCGAGTGGTGCTGATTTTATCAAATATATAGCAAAATATAAAATTTCAATTACTATTATTAGTGTTGTTTATATTAATTAGACCAGCACCATAGTTTTGATTAAAACCAGTAGTTGAATATTTTTCTAGTTTCCAGGAAGGAATCTTACATTTTTTACATGTGCTCCGGTACCACTTGTTCCTCATCCATCTAGCAGCATGTGATTTTTTAGATTTTTTTACTATGAATTTTTCATTGCAGTGAGTTGTAATTTCAGCATAGTTACCTTTTATTTCGATTTTTTTTATTCCATGAAGGGTACCATTTTTTGAAGGCCAAAGCTTTATCTTTTGCAAAAGGTCGAAAAAATCAATATGCTTACTATAATATCTTTTTATATTGTTAGCCATCTTTAAATTTTAAGCTTAAGTCATACATTCAAGCTTTTCCTCCTCATGGTTTTTTATCTTATAGATTGAATTCTTTCTTTTTTGCTCTACCTCGGATAAGTTGCCTCCAACATTAATAAGCGTACATCTCCAGCACTCTTTATCTTCTTCATAATTTGTCAAAACTTCATCGGAACCGTAAAATCCATATAAATGGTTTAAAAATCTGCAATCTCCCATTATATGTTCACCCAACATTCTTAAATCCTGGTCTTCCACCAATATATGCTCATATGAAACATGTCGTCTAGCAGTATTTTCATGGTTGTCCAGCTTGCCAAACTTAAACAAGCAAAACAGTTCTTCTAAAAGATTCACTCCTGTGCTGTGATATACAACTGTAGGAGTCTGACTGGGAATCCTGGCATCAATTTCCAACACTTTCAGCACACCATCATCATCTATGACCTCAACATCCATTATTCCTTTCAACTCAATCAGTTCGGCAATTTTAACTGCAATATCCCTTAATTGATACTTTAGTTTAATGGAAATATCACAAGGAGCTGTTACTCTTTTACAATCATAGGATTCATCAACAATTATTTCTGTAATCTCATATGTTTTGTAATTTCCCGGAACACCAATTATCTCAATGGAGTATGATTTACCGGAAAGATATTCCTGAATTACAAGCCCATGTCTCCCTTGACTCTCTTTTATAATTTTATTTAATTCATCATCGTTTTTTACAAGCCGGATACCTGCACTACCGCTTTCCGATGATGGTTTGACAATAAAAGGACCATCACAGTGTGGAAAATATTTAGGTGAAGCTATGTTGTTATCATGAAAAAGATTATCCGACATTATTTTTGACGAAGTTATTCTATACGCATCAAAATCAAAAGCAAGATTCAATTCATATTCTTTCGACAAATCATTCAGGAACTCCAGTACTTCATAGTTTTCAGTTGCAGGCAGAATCATATCTGCTTTTCCTATTTCCTTTAGAAATCCCTCTCTGTTTTTCAATATATCCATGCATATAAATTCATCACATAAGTTTTTAGCAGGTACATCTTTTTTCTTGTCAAAAAGTATTGACCTTATATTGGCTTTGCCGGCAAGATATGCAGCTTCCACCCCCTGCAACTTGCCACCAACAATAGCGACACTATACATATAGTGCCTTTCTGCTACTTATATAGCTGCTGTATTCAGATGAAGTTGCAGCTTTTAGATTCATTTCATTCAATATTTTATTTACAGTTTCTACGCTTCTGTTTCCATCATCAATATCCTTGCAGCTTTGTGCCACTCCCTGCAATCCTTCACTTGGTAGAATAATTGAAGTGATAACATTTGCACCGGCATCCAATCTTGGTTTCAATCCATCAATCCCTTCTATGTCAAGAGATGCCGGAATCAATGAATTCTGACATAAGAGTCTCATGACTGCTATAGTCTTGAATTCCAACTCCTTGTTTAGTTCAACATCCCCCTTTAAAGGTATTCCCTCATGTGATACATAGGTCATAACCCTAACCTGGTCAGCTTCCATTTTTTTCATTTCAAGAATTGAATCGGCAATATCCTCCAGTGTTTCACCAACACCAACAAGTATACCTTCTTCAATAAGCATGCCACTGCTTTTCGCATGCAATTTTGCATTCATCCTGATATCATAATCCTGGTCTTTCCTGAGTAACTCAAACAAATTTCTGTTGTGGGTTTCCTGATAAAGGGCATACCATTCAATTCCAGATGAACTGAATCTATCAATCAAGTCATGATCGACTACTCCCGGTGATATCATCATGGGAAGATTTGTTTGTTTTTTAGCTTCAAATGAGGCATTAAAAACATCCTTGAAATCGCTATTGTGATAAAAAGGATCTTCACCCATTGTCAAATCAATAAGGTTCACACCTGAATCTTTCAATCTCAGTGAAATATCTATTATTTCATCAGTGTTTTTTCTGTATCTTTCTATGTTGTTCGATTTCCTGGAATAGCAAAAGTTACAATTATTCCTGCAGTAATTGGAAAAATAAACAAAGCCATACAAAAATATTTTATTCATAAAATTCCTGTTTCTTATCTCTCTTGCTGCATTATACAGCTTATTCAAGTCATTCTCATTGTCCAATGAAAGAATATCCACAATTTCATCTTTTTTCAAGGTGTTTCCTGATAAAGCTTTTTTCAAAATATCATCTATCTTGTAATTATTCATATTTTCATCTCCATAGTTTATTTGGCGGGGAGTCAGAGAGTTTCACTCTGCTACATAGATTTAGAGTCTACGCGATCAATCCGATCAACCCCCCATATTAACATTTTGTTATTTGCAAACCATTCCAGCCATTGTGGCAACACCTATAGGCAAATAGTCATGCAGCATTCTCTCTCCATAAATCTTATAGGCATCCTTGTCCAGTGATACGGGTACTCCTGGAGATACAATGATTACATCATCTTTCAGCATTCCCGGTTCAATCCAGCTCCCGGCATTGGTTGCATCAATTATTAAATCAAAATCAACGATGCTGCCTTTATCTTCAATCGGTATTCCACCGTCATCTATTATTTTATTGTATTTTTCTTTGTTAATTTCATACACAAAAGGTATTGCACATCTCTTTTTCAATTCTTTTAATATGACAGAGCCTACATTTCCATAACCTGCAATCAATACTTCTTTACCAGCTAAATTTCCATAATAACCTTCTGCTGCAGTTACGAATCCAGCTGCTGTAGCGATACTATTGTCAGCAACAATATTTTCCTTAAGATTTATTGCAATAAACCTGTCATCGTCAGCCATGAACAGTATATCTGCTTCATGTAAATTTGCTTCATAAATTCCATCAACATCAGTATTTTTTGTTATAAAAACATTGAAACCCATATGCTCCAGTATTGAAAATACCGCCTGTGAAAAACGACCTATGACACCTAATCCTGTTGTAACAGGTATAACTGCTATCTTTAAATCATCAACGAACTTATTCATATCAGTTTTTGATATATTGCCGGTAGCAGATGCCAATTCAAGATATCCCATTCCTGTTTTTGATATTAAATCATCCTCATATGTTCCAATGCTATCACTAATATCTTTTATCCAATCATTAATCAGCCTTGTCATTTTTGCCTCCAATTTCATCAGATATTCAATCTTGCTCCATTAATATACGATAGACTTCTACCTGCCCGCTTAATGTTTTGGTAGCCTTCAACTGCCATGGTTATTCTTTCCAGTCCAAATCCTATTCCAACCCATGTATTGAAGATACCCCAATGTTCATCCAAAACATGTGGTCCATATGCACCTGATGCCAGTTCTATTCCATTATGAACAATGTCAATGGTTTCACCATAAACTTCAGATGACTCTGTAACCAGTTCATAATCAACAAGGCCTATGGCATCCATTGCCGATTTAGCCAATTCTACAAGCCTTTCCATTTGCATGCCTTCTTCAACACTTGCCAATTCAACCAAGTTAAGCATTGTGAATTCATTCATATGATTTGCGCCCTGGGTTTCTTTTCTGAAACAGGGTCCAGATTCAAATATTTTAACCGGTTGATTTGTTACCTTGTGTAAATCCCTCATGACCGTATACAGGTTTGGAGCATGCATTGGTCTTAAACACCTCTTTGGATCCAGCCAAAACACTTGCTTGTGCAGTGGATGATTTTCATCAATCGTCATTTTCTCAAGCATTTTTGAAGAAATAATAATCGGCGTTGTAACTTTCGTAAACCCTTCTCTGTCAGTCAACCATTTGATCAACTTGTTTTCAATTTGACACATCATTGGCATTTTTTCATTATCCAGCAACTCGAAAATCAATTCCTTGTTTTTCCTGACAAGTTTCATCTCGCTGGTCCTGTATGATTCATTCCTTTCTTCCCTTGTTTCAAATACTACATTAATCAATTCCTCAGGTGCATTCAATTCCTTCAACCTTTGGCATTGTGATACTGTAAGCTTTTCAGTCATAGTTTTCCTCCAAAAAAATAATCATATTTCTATAGCATTTATTAATGGAAACAAATTCTATAGAAATATGATTATAAAAGATTATTCAATCACAGGTTTATTAGAACACTTCAGACATGTCGAAGACAATATGCACACCTATGCAGATTATCAATCAGACAGTCTGAAGTGTTTTCTAAATTAAACCATTAATTCAGCTTTTTTAATTCCTGCTCTTTCTTTGAATCTTTCCACTGAATTAATTTTCATTCCAAGCTTTTCGGAAATATTGAATTTGGTTTCCATTCCAAAGTTGGCATCCGTTATAAAAGGTAACTGTGTACCTATTCCCAATTCATCTCTCAATTCGGTCATATACACTGCGTCACTCAATTGTTCCAGATTTACTCCCAACTTATTTGCAACATATTCTTTTGCATCATCAATTTTCATCTTATGAGTCATTTGCATACGTAAAACAAGATCTCCTGCAGTACGTACACCACCCATACATGATGATATTGCATGATTTGCTTCTTGTGCCAATGGATCGCCTACGCCTATCTACAACCCGTCTATATTACATATCTCGATCAACGCTTTGTCAACCTTGGAAACTATATCCGTATGCAAAATTTCATTCATAGGAATAGCACAAACTCCCATTCCAACATTGGCATGAACGGGTATCTCCGCAACCTCTGTACAGGCCTTAATGAAGGTACAAACTCTGGCTATATTCCATGGGAAAGACTTGTTACAGTTTGTATTGACTACTGCACCAAAAATTGATGCTCCGGCTTTTTCTGCCATCTTAACCTGGTCATGAACATACATTCCAGCCAATCTCTTACCATCATATTCAAGTTTTCCATGCATACCTAATACAAATTCTCCAGCCATTCCAATCTCGATTGCAAGATCAGGGTACTTTTCCTTGATTACTTCAGTGGCTTTTAAAGCAGCCAGAAAGTCAGCATCTCCTGCTGCACCTGTAGTATCGAAATTCATTCCATCACCACCGGCTTTATATATCTGTTCTGCTACAAATTCTATATCTCTTACAGCATGTTCTATAGCTTCTTCCTGTGCTTCCATAGCTTCTTCAATTCTTCCTTCAGGAAGGAGCATGGACCAGTTTTCAACAGGACCGTCAGGTTTTGTATAGAAGCCAAGATTTGTCATTGCACCGTAGAACAAAGGCATTGTTGTTTTTTGAAGTGCCATCCTCATTGTACTTGCTTCTCTGTCAGCTATGCCCTTGACCGTTTTATAATTATAATCTGTATTTCCTATATCAATGGAATCACAGCCTAAGACCCTCTCTGCTATTGCTGCCTGTTCATCTCTTCTAATCGATATCAAGCATTTAGAGCTTATTTTATATGAGCCGGAGTCGTTGGTTGAAACCACTTCCCTGCCGGGTTCAACGCCAACGACCTTTCCAGGCATTATTACTATATTGTATAGATGTTCCATCTCATCATCAGTCAAAGGACTGACCTTACCTCTTTTTACAGCATCTGCAGCACCGGCGGCCAAATCTTTTCTGATTTCTTCCTCGGTCATATAAACCAGAAAGCCGTCTCCCATGCTGGTTTTGAATTTTTTTTCATCAGCCAATTATATCAACTCCTTTATAGTATCATTTTCCTTAACCCAATCTAGTATTATTTCAACCGTATCTGTAGCATCTTCACAATATGCATATGCACCTATCTTATCAGCCCATCTTTTTGTTACAGGAGCTCCTCCAACTATGGTTTTATATTTATCCTTAAGTCCCTGTTCAATCAGAAGCCTTTCAATTTCCTTCTGGTTAACCATGGTAGTTGTTAAAAGAGCACTGCTACCGATAAAATCTGCTCCTATCTCTTCAGCCTTGTCTATGAATGTCTGAGGTGGAACTTCCCTTCCCAGGTCAAATACTTCAATGCCGTTGCTCTTCACTATTGAACACACAATACCTTTACCAATATCATGCACATCGCCTTTAACCGTACCTATAACCATCTTGGCTTTTTTAGGCATGTCAGTTGTTCCCATTTCAGCTTCGATTTCAGAAGTAACAATTTTCATGATTCTAGCAGACATAAGCAACTCAGGTACAAATACTTCACCACTTGCATATCTGTCACCCATTTCCCTTATTCCTGCACTGAATCCATTACTTAACAATTCCATAAGATTAATATTTTCATTCTTAGCGTTTTTCAGTGCTTCCATTGCCAAAATCTCATCTGAGTTTATTACAGATTCAATGGCTTTATTGAATATATTTTCCCTATCCATATTTACCTCCATTATTTATTAACAAATTAGCCTGTTCTATATAAATTATCATCAAGACAATAATTTAAATATTAGTCATATTGCTGTTCTCTGCTTCTTCAACACTGTCAAATTCTTCCATTGTTATGCCTGTAAATCCATATATTATTGAAATAATTGGATTAATAAGTGCCAGGAATGTGAATGGAAGATAATCAAATGCATGTACTCCTAGTGTTGCAAAATAGAAAGCTCCACAGGTTGACCAAGGTACTAGTGGTGAAGTCAATGTCCCTGAATCCTCCAAAACTCTTGACAGGTTTTTGGGTTTCAAATTCAATTTTTTGTAAATAGGTTTGTACATTTTACCAGGTATTACTATTGCCATATATTGATCTGCAGCTATGAAGTTCATGGCTATGCAAACCAGAATGTTTGAAAGTACAATTGTACCTCTGGTTTTGCAGAACTTCATAATTACTGAAATTATAGTCTCTAGACATCCCGTTCTTTCAATAACACCGCCGAAAGAAAGAGCGCAAATAACCAGTGAAATCGTCCACATCATGGAATCCAAACCACCTCTATTAAGAAGAGTGTTAACAAGATCGTTTTGAGTGGTTATTTCATAACCATAATGAAGTACAGACAATATTTCTTTGAATCCAAGTCCTTGTATTGCTGCGAAGATAATACCGACGAAGGTTCCGCCAATCATTCCTGGAATTGCAGGAATTCTAAGAACAACCATTGCAATTACAAATACAGGAGCTATAAGAAGTAAAGGACTTATCCAAAACTGACTCTCCAATGTAAGCAATATATCATTTATCGAACCGGTATCCACCTGTCCACCTTGATAATTCAACCCAAGAATCAGAAACAATATTATAGATATGATATAACTTGGGCCAGTGGTATACATCATATGCCTTATATGATCGAAGAGATCTGCTCCTGCAATACCAGGTGCTAGATTTGTACTGTCTGACAAAGGCGACATTTTGTCTCCAAATATTGCGCCACTTATTATTGCCCCTGCAGTCATTGCTGGGGGTATTCCAAGACCGGCTCCTACACCCATAGCTGCAACACCAATAGTTCCAGCGGTAGTCCAAGAACTACCTGTAGCCATCGATACAATCGAACTCAACAGAACTACTATCACCAAAAAGAACTTTGGAGTAAATATTTTCAGTCCGTAATACACCATGCCAGGTACTATGCCACCAGCTACCCATACTCCTATCAAGCAACCGATTATCATTATTATCAGGCAAGCCTGCATAACAAGTCCTATGGATTCAATAATTGATTTTTCCATAGATTTCCATGAATAGCCCAGATATTTACCAACCAATGTAGCAACTATTGTTCCTGCTAGCAATGGAATTTGAGGATCAACACCAAGCATTATTATTCCTACCATTACGAATAAAAGCATGCTTAAAAAAGGAATACTTGCGATCGCTAAAGATGGTTTTCGTTCATTTTCTACTATTAGTTTCATAAATTCACTCCTTAAAATATTAATAAATAAGTTTTGTTTTAAAGCTATGTTACTCAATTTTGATAATTATTATGTCTAAATTGATTAATAGTTTTTCTTATGCACTTTAATTATTGATATTTCAAACTATAGTATCTACTTCCTCCTTATAATTATTGAACGGGCTATTTGTCTAATACTAACTACTGCAATTACCATACCCAAATTCAATAATTCAATAAATAATTCGAATTAAAGTTTAATATACATAAAAAACAAGCATTTCAGACGTTTTCAAGCTTCTACTAATTTGGTGTGAAACAATAATACACTATCCTGAATTGCAATCGCATACAAATTAAATGCCCATATATGGGCATTTAATTTCCTGTATATTTTATATATCTATTAATCATCGTTTATTTGTTTATAAATACACATTTAAATAAAATTTATAAAATAGCCCAAATATTTGACAAATGCAAATATTTGGGCTATTGGTAGCAATCATATATTTAATCTTTTTATTTTATGCTGTAAAGTCTGTCTCTTAATCCTTAATATTTTAGAAGCTTTAGAAACATTGCCGCTAGTCTTTTTCAGCATATCAGAAATAAGTTTCTTTTCAAAGGCATCAACAATGTCTGAATATGACAGCTTGATTTCATTGTTTTCCGACAAAACATTTCTGTTTTTCAATCTTTCGACAAGATAACATGGCAGATGTTCCACTTCTATTTCTTCACTGTCACAGGCAATATTGAAGGAGCTCTCGATAATATTTCTTAATTCTCTTACATTTCCACTCCATTCATAGATATTGAAAATCTCCAGAACCTCATTGGATAATCTTATATTCTTCATCCTGGACTTGTTTTCCTTCTCAATGAAATAATTCGCCAAAAATTGAATATCTTCCTTTCTTTTTCTTAGAGGCGATATATATATTGATATGATGCTCAATCGATAAAACAGATCCTCTCTTAAAAGATTGTTATCAATAAGCTGGTTAGGATCAACATTGACAGTTGCAATTACCCTTACGTCAACCTTTTTCTCACAATCCCCACCTACTTTTCTAATATATCCTTCCTGAATCACTCTAAGTAGTTTAGACTGTAAATGCATAGGCATCGAATTAAGTTCATCAAGCAAAAGTGTTCCTCCATCAGCTTTTTCAAAAAGTCCATCTCTTTCAACTGAGCCTGTGAAGCTGCCTTTTGAAGTTCCAAACAGTATTTATTCCAGAAGAGTTTCAGGTATTGCCGCGCAGTTTTGTGCTATGAAAGGCTTATTCTTTCTATTGCTGGCCCGGTGTATGCTCTGAGCCATTATTTCCTTTCCAGTACCTGTCTCTCCAAATATCAATACATTTGATTCCGAAGTCGAAAGCTTTTTAGATCTCATAACAATTTCCATTAACAATTTATCTAATGTCTTGAAGTCCTTGAATTCATACAATTTTTTTGCCCTTGATTTTATTTGCTTCTTGACTGTTTCTGCTTGCTCTTCAAAATTACTTATTGATTCATAAATATTCTTTATCTGATCAATATCAGAAACAAATTCAATGACGCCTTCAATCTGACCATTATCAATAATGGGTATATCAGAAACCATTGAAAATATTTTCTTGCCGTTTTTATTGATATACTCCTGAAGATTGTTGTAAACCGGTTTTCCAGTTCCAAGAACATTCAACATGCTGCTGCTGTCAGAAGGAAACATTTCCTGTACATTATGTCCAATAACTTCTTCCGGTTCGTAGCCTTCGACTTCAGATATTTTTCTGTTATAGTATGTAAACTCACCATTGCGGTTAATAATTGCAATACCTTTATCGATATTATCTAAAACAATATCAAGAAGCACATTTTTGTCGTATTTATCCATTATTTCACTCCTCGTAAGACTCTATATTTTTATCCAGCCTTTACCATTGAAAACTGACTGTTGTACAGATCTGCGTAAAAGCCGCCCTTTTCTATGAGTTCTTTATGACTTCCCTTTTCTATTATATCTCCCTCGTTCATTACAAGGATAATGTCCGAATCTATTATAGTGGACAGTCTGTGAGCTATTACAAAATTCGTCCTTCCTTTCATAAGCTTTTCAATAGCCTTTTGAATATATTTTTCAGTCCTTGTATCAACTGAGCTAGTTGCCTCGTCAAGTATCAGTATCTGTGGATCTGCAAGTATTGCCCGGGCAATTGTGAGAAGTTGCTTTTGTCCCTGGGAAATATTATCCGCTTCCTCGTTGAGTATTGTATCATAGCCGTCAGGCAATGTTCTAATAAAGTGGTCAGCATTTGCAGTCCTTGCCGCCTCTATTACCTCATCCTTCGTTGCATCAAGCCTTCCATATGCTATGTTTTCCCTTATTGTACCCTTGTAGAGCCAGGTATCCTGGAGAACCATTCCGAATATGCTTCTTAGGCTTCCCCTCGAATAGCTTGTAATGTCTTTTCCGTCAATGGTTATGTTTCCTTCATCAATTTCGTAGAATCTCATTAGAAGGTTAACAAGAGTAGTTTTTCCAGCTCCCGTAGGTCCTACTATGGCAATTGTCTGGCCCGGCTTAACATCCATGTTAAGACCCTTGATGAGCTCCTCATCTTTTTTGTAACTGAAGCTGATATTTTCAAAAGATACATTTCCACTGACGCTTTCAGCTTCTATGACCCTGCTTTCCTCTTCAACTTCCTCTTCCTCGTCCAGTACTTCAAAGACTCTTTCAGCCGATGCTATTGTTGACTGTATGATGTTTGCTATATTTGCTATCTGCACGATTGGATGGGAAAACTGCCTTGAATACTGGATGAATGCCTGTATTCCTCCAAGTGTCATCATATTCCTAGTTACAAGAAGGCTTCCTGCAGCACATACTATTACATATCCGATATTTCCTACAAACATCATGAGAGGCATGATTATTCCAGATATGAACTGGGCCTTGTATCCAACTCCAAAAAGCTTTTCGTTTAGGTCATTAAATTTCTTTTCTGAATCTTCCTCATAGTTGAAAGCCTTAACTATCTTGTGTCCCGTATACATTTCTTCTATATGTCCGTTGAGGTTTCCAAGTACCTTCTGTTGCTCCTTGAAATATTTCTGCGACTTCTTGGCCACATTTTTCGTTATAATCATGCTTAAAGGTAGCGTGACCAGAGTTACAAGTGTCAATATTGGGCTGATTGTCAGCATCATTACCACTATTCCCACAAGGGTCACTATTGATGTAAGCATCTGGCTCAAGCTCTGTTGCAAGGTATTGCTTATATTGTCCACATCGTTTGTAACCCTGCTAAGGATCTCCCCGTGGGTATTTGAATCGTAATATTTAAGCGGCAGTTTTTCAAGCTTTTTACTAACTTCCTCCCTCATGTTATATACAGTCTTCTGGGATACTCCAACCATTATATAATGGGTGATGTATGTAAAAATCGAATAAATCAGATAAAGTCCCCCAAGAATCATCAACATCCTTGTCAGATAATC
>JAUVAG010000259.1 GCA_030591825.1 Dethiosulfatibacter sp. | reverse complement strand
GGTTTCAGTTGCCCTCCCAGCCACCAACAGAAATTTCATTTCGTTTTTAGGCAGGAACTTTGGAAGAAAGTTGGTATATGTATGAAGCTGTTCCTTCACAAGATAGTTCATCTTGTCGGAATATTTTTCAGCATTCTTTGCTATTTCGTAAAGCTTAAGGGTTCCTATTAGTATATTTTGAAGGTAATTAATGGAACTGTTCTCATAGAATGCAATTCCCAGGTTTCCGCTTCCTATGAAAGCTAGCATTCCATTTTCTTCAAGCTGACCCTTGTTTTTCAATTCTTCTATGTTTGACATAAAAATATGGTTTTTAAGCTCTGCATCGGACAATATCTCTAGAATAATACCTGTTTCCTGAAATATCCTGTCCCTTATATAATACCTGTTTTCAGCTTCTCTCAAAGCTGTTGTTGCAAGAAGCCTTATTTTTTCACAGCCGTATTCTTCAGACAACTTCTTATATTTTTTAATAGTATCTACAATTATATCAACTTTTTCAGCAGGTATTCTTCGGTTTTCAAAGACTTCCTTTCCCAATGATAATCTAAACTTTGCCTTCTCCAACATGTGTAGTTTATTCTTCCTGTTCTGGCAGACCCTTATTCCAATATATGTTGATCCGATATAGATTATAGATGCAATTCTTATATTTTTCATTTTATTCTCCTAAACAAAGTGACTATGTCACGTCATCCGCGTAAGCGGTGTTGTCAGTGTGGAAAGTTTCCTTTAAATACAAAATACCAATGCTTCAAGGGATTTTGTACATATTGACTTTCCTAATCTAAACAAAGTGACTATGTCGCGTAAACTGTTTAATAATAATTATATCATATTTTTTTAATGTAAAATGTAAATTAATTGTATATTCAATAATCTGGTGTCGTAAGCCCTAAGCTATAAAAAAGAGCACATCATCCATAAACGGACAATATGCTCCATGTTTTCAATATCAGTTTTCTTCCACTTCTTCCTTTTCAAAAGGGATATCATACATTGTGTATACCATTTCTTTTAACTTATCCTCATCTGTAAGAAAAAAAGAAGTTTTCCCTATATAGTCATCTGTGCCGGGCAATGTATAAAAAGTTACATCATCCCTTGACATACCTGCAGCACCCTTGGCGTATCCAATCATATCACTGAGGCCTACATCGGTTCTGAAACTGTCAAATACTTCATCCACTATAAATGGAAGCCTGTAACTCAATGCCTTGTCTATAGCCTTGTTCATGAATTCCTGCTGCTTCTGTATACGCTGAATATCTCCATAGCTAACAGTACCGTCACTGCTCTTTCTGAATCTTAAAAACTGCATTGCCTCTTCACCGTTTAGAACCTGGTTACCCTCCTTTAAATCTATTAAAAGGGGAGGTTCGTCATATGGATCCTCATAATACATATCAAAGGGTACGTTGATTTCAACACCATTAAGAGCATCTATTACATCCTCAACACCATTAAGGGTGACTATAGTGTAATGGTGGATTGGGAGATTCATTGCATCTTCAACAGCCTTTACCAAGCCTTCTATTCCCTCGTCGCCATATACTGCATTTATCTTGTATTCTGCATAGTCGTCAAAGTCGCTTCTGAAGCCTTCCTTGTAATAATATGTATCTCTTGGAATAGATATCATGTCAACTTTGTTTGTAGCCCTATCGTAGCTTGCAAATATCAGTGTGTCCGTCCTTACATATTCTAGTCCCACCAATAAAAAGTTTACCCTGCTGCTGCTTGACACATAGGCTTCATATGTCTCCATAGTTACAAGATTAGAGTCATGGTCAAATCCATCAAGCCAGTGTATGTCATAGTTAGGCTCCCTGTTGTTGTTCTCTTCTATTATTTTATATGTACTATATACCTTTACTCCCGCCAATGTCATAAAAATGACCATGGCAAGAGAAAATACCTTTATAAAATGTTTCATTTTCCCTCCAAATCAAATGATTTGATTAACTTAAACTTCAAATCATCCAATGATTTATAGGTTTTTGTCCTTAAATCATCATATAAATCATAGTACATATCATATCATTATTCAATTAAAATTTCCTTAATTTTTTGTAATTAATCTTCCAATATCTCTATTTCATCTCCGGGCTTAATTTTTCCACCCTTCAAAACCCTTGTGAATATACCTTCAAGAGGCATTACACATTTTCCAACCTGGTTCTTGATTGCACAACCATCATGGCATTCCTTACCTATCTGCGTAACCTCGTGTAGTGTTTCACCTATTCTCATCTTAGTTCCAACAGGAAGCTTGTAAAGGATGATACCTTCAGTTGTGAGATTTTCCGCAAATATTCCTCTGCAATCCACAAAACCGTTTTTCTTCAGCATTTCCTCCATCTTCATTACGCTTTCATTTCCAAGAAGGCTTACCTGTCTGTGCCATTTCCCCGCATGAGCATCTCCCTCAAGACCAAATTCTTCAATGAAATTTCCTTCCTCAATGGGTGTCTTTGCAATTCCCTTCTTGTCGCTGATGTTTACAGCTATTACTTTTCCTTTCATTTTTGCTCCTTTTCCACTTCTCTGTTGAAATCTCCTGACTTGCCACCAGATTTTTTCATTAGCTTCACATCGGAAATAATCATGCTTCTATCGACAGCCTTGCACATATCGTATATTGTAAGTGCCGCCACTGATACTGCAGTTAGTACTTCCATTTCTATGCCCGTCTTTCCTCTAGTTGTGGCCCTTGCACTTATATGGATGCAGTTCTTTTCAGCATCTGGTTCAAACTTCATGTCTATTCCGTTCATAAGTATATTATGGCACATTGGGATGATATCCCATGTTTTTTTTGCAGCCATAATTCCTGCAACCTGTGCCGTCGCTATTACATCACCCTTTTTATGCTTTCCACCCGTTATCATTTCAAGAGTTTTATTTTCCATGTATATGCAACCGTAGGCTTCACCCATTCTCAATGTATCGTCCTTGTTTCCAACGTCCACCATCTTCGGTCTTCCGTCTTCATTTATATGTGTAAGCTTGTCCATATCAGCCTCCTATGCCGTTCATGTCTCTTGTTATGGGTTTGTAGTCTTCGTCGTTTATGTGATGCTCCCTGGGTTTTATATCTATGGTATCAACTATGATTTTTTTCATCTCTTCCTTGTTGCCAAGACCCTTCCTTACGTCTATTTCCTTGTTTGAATGAAGGCAGGGCTTAAGCTTTCCATCTGCAGTTAGTCTTAACCTGTTACATGTGCTGCAGAAGTGCTGTGATATTGGGTTTATAAGACCTATTGTGCCCTTTGCTCCGGGCATCCTGTACTCTTTTGAAGGTGAACCCGGTTCCATTTCAAGAGGTACAAGATTTCCCAGTCTTTCAAGGACTGTCTCATTGGATATGAATTTTTCATTGGACCAGCTTGCTGACAGTCCAATGGGCATCAACTCAATAAAT
>JAUVAG010000312.1 GCA_030591825.1 Dethiosulfatibacter sp. | reverse complement strand
GGAAATATAAGAGAACTTGAAAATATTGTGGAACTCATAATCAACACTGAATCTCTCCCTTCCAATATAGGTTCTAAGTCGGGAATTATATATAGTGGAGATGAAATCATGGGCGAGGATATTACACTGGATATCATGGAAAGACTCCATATTGAAAAGATTTTGAAAAAATATAAAGGAAATATAACAAAAACATCAACTATTTTGGGAATAAGCAGGAACACCCTTTATAGAAAGATGGAAAAATACGGTGTAAATGTTCAGTAATGGAACAGTGTGATGAAATGGAGCGGGGTACATTGATTAATAATGATCAATAATGAAACAATGGATATTGTTAATTAATGTACAAACTTTGATTTTGTCTGGAAGTGTTTCAATATAACGCTTTAAATGAAAATCCAATTT
Source organism: Dethiosulfatibacter sp. (assembly GCA_030591825.1). Lineage (GTDB taxonomy): Bacteria > Bacillota > Clostridia > Tissierellales > Dethiosulfatibacteraceae > Dethiosulfatibacter. The sequence continues at coordinate 2,504 of JAUVAG010000312.1, read as the reverse complement.
ATTATATGACTGGCATGTTTATTGCAATAATCTCTTATATAAATCATAGGAGGTTTTTTTATGTTTGGATATAATGGTAAGATTTTGAGAATTAACTTGAAAGCCGGAACACACAAAGTGGAAGAACTTGATTTGGAAATGGCAAAGAAATTTATCGGTGGAAGAGGACTTGGTACCAAAATAATGATGGATGAAGTAGATCCTAAAGTGGATCCATTAAGCCCTGAAAACAAACTTCTTGTAGTAACTGGACCTATGACAGGAAACCCCGTAGCAACTGGTGGAAGATACATGGTAGTAACAAAATCACCTCAGTCAGGAACTATTGCTTCCTCCAACTCAGGTGGAAAATGGGGTGCAGAACTAAAATTTGCAGGATATGATGTTATCATATTTGAAGAAAAAGCAGAAAATCCTGTATATGTAAGCATTGAAGATGACAAGGTTGAGATTCTTCCAGCTGATGATCTTTGGGGAACAGTAGTTTCAAAGACTACAAAAATACTTAAAGAAAAACATGTCAAGGGTTGCAAAATCATGACTATTGGACCAGCGGGAGAAAATCTATCAGAAATGGCGGCAATAATGAATGATGAAGATAGAGCGGCAGGAAGATCCGGAGTTGGTGCTGTAATGGGTTCGAAAAACCTTAAGGCTGTAGTTGTAAAGGGTTCAAATAAGCCTATGGTACCAGATATGGAAAAAATCAAAGAAATGAATAAAGCCCAGTTGGCTAGAATAAAAGAAAATGGAGTTACAGGATCGGGACTTCCTACATATGGAACTGCAGTTCTTGTGAATATATTAAATGAGCTTGGAAGTCTTCCTACTGATAATTTCCAGAAAGCTCAATTTGGAGATGCAGAAGCAATAAGTGGTGAAACTCTAGCTGAAAAATATCTTGTTAAGAATACTGCATGCTACAGATGTCCCATAGCCTGTGGACGACTTGTAAACATGGGAGACAAACAGGTCGGAGGACCTGAGTATGAAACTCTTTGGGCATTTGGTTCAGACTGTGGCATAAGCAACATGGAAGCGATCATTGAAGCCAACTATTGGTGCAATGAAATGGGTCTTGATACTATATCTGCAGGATCTACCATAGCAGCTGCAATAGAACTGAAGCAAAAAGGATATATCAAAGAAGAAGACCTTGATGGTCTGAAACTTGAGTTTGGAAATGAAACAGATATTGCAGAATGGGTGAAAAGAATGGGCTACAGACAGGGACTTGGAGACAAGATGGCTAAAGGCTCTTACAGACTTACTGACGGATACGGAGTTCCTGAATTATCAATGACTGTCAAAAAACTTGAAATTCCTGCCTACGACCCAAGAGGAGTACAGGGACAGGGACTTCAGTACGCTACCTCAAACAGGGGCGGATGTCACGTAAGAGGATACCTTATTTCTCCAGAAGTTCTCGGCATTCCAGAGCAGCTTGACAGGTTTGCTCTTGAAGGAAAAGAAAATTGGACCAAGACATATCAGGATCTTACAGCTTCCATAGACTCGTTGGGAGTGTGTCTATTTACTTCATTTGCCCTTGGTGCTGGCGACTATGCAGATATGTACAATGCTATTTGTGGTACTGATTTGACTGGAGACGACATACTTGAAATAGGAGATAGAATTTGGAATATTGAAAAAATATTCAACCTTGAAGCGGGTATATTGTCAGAAGAAGATACTCTTCCTAAGAGACTTCTTGAAGAGCCTATTCCTGAGGGCCCTTCAAAAGGATGGGTACACAAACTTCCGGAAATGCTTCCAAAATACTACAAGCTTAGAGGTTGGGACGTGAATGGAATCCCAACTAAGGAGAAGTTAAAAGAACTTGGGATTTAGAGACTGAAAAATTAAATAAAATCACATAAAGTGTAAAACCACCTTACGTCGGCTAATAGACGGAGGTGGTTTTTGTTTGCAACAAATAAGAGGAATATACTAATGTTCAATAATGGAACGGTGGTAGAAAATGGGACAGCTAATTCGAAGATTAATCGTACCGAAACGGAACATAAAGTAGCGAATTAAATTGGTTTAAAATATATATTGTTTAAAACGTTGCAAAATGGAGCTTTTTATAGCTGCTTTCATTATTGATGTTTTGGCATGGTTATTGCAACTAGTTTATTAAATATACAAAATACTGGAGGACAATATGCTAGGATATAATGGTAAAGTATTGAGAATTAATTTAAAAACTGGAACCTGTGAGGTTGAAGCACTTGACATGAATATGGCACACAAGTTCATGGGTGGAAGGGGACTTGGAACAAAGATAATGATGGATGAAGTGGATCCAAAGGTAGACGCACTAAGCCCTGAAAATAAACTTCTTGTAGTTACAGGACCAATGACAGGAAATCCCGTAGCAACAGGTGGAAGATATATGATTGTTACAAAGTCGCCTCTTTCTGGAACTATTGCATCATCGAATTCTGGAGGAAGATGGGGTGCAGAGCTTAAATTTGCTGGATTCGATGTAATCATATTCG
>JAUVAG010000073.1 GCA_030591825.1 Dethiosulfatibacter sp. | reverse complement strand
TTCTCCTTTGATTCAGATTTCATATATCACTATAAAAATTTCGGTGACCAATTTGGAGTACTGGAGACTTCATCCACAAAGCTTGCTACACTTAAATATTTCTATCTCAAACTTTATTATTCAGTAAGCGGCACCTACTATACACCCTATATCAAATTTCAGTTCTGGATCTTTATTTTTTCAATTGCCGGCGCATTATACTGCATAGTCAGAAATAAAAATGAATACTATCTTTCAGGGCTTCTCCTTTGTATAGTTGGAATAAATATAACCTTCGTGGTTATAGGCAGATATAATCAAACAAGCATGGTGTTCCTGGTACCTTTTATGTGGCTCATATATCTCAATCTGGTGAACAGGACCAATGTCAAAAGACTCATGACCATGGCCACCTGCTCTCTACTATTTTATTTTTCTATTTTCAATATCTATCCATATATTAACAACGACTACAAGGATTATATTGACAATATCTCTGAAATAGTATCCCCAGAAGACAAGGTTCTTTGCAATCTAAATGCAGAATTCTATTTTGACAACGGCAGCCTTTTAGATTATAGAAACCTGCACTATTTGAAGGACAATAATATAACCTTTGAAAAATACATATATTCAAACAACATAGAATACATAATCTATCCGGAAGAAATGGACTTCATATTTGATCATCGTCCAGTATGGAACGGCGTCTATGGCAATCTATACTATTATTACAATGACATGAACAGTTTCCTCGAAGATAAATGCACACTTGAAATAGAATTTACAAGCCCTTATGCAATGAGAATTGTGCGGTACATGGATTCCGAGGAATGGTCAGTTAAAATCTACAAGGTATTACACTAATCAAAACTGAAACTCAGTAACATGGATTTTTCTAAAACACATGCTTTCTGTTATCTCTGAATATGAATTAAAAATCCCTGCAGTAAGTTAATACTCGCAGGGATTTCATTTACTTTAATTATTTTACTGATGCCAGTATTGAATCTGCAGTGATGTCAGTAACATATTCAGCTACTTTTCCATCCTTAACGATTGCAACGTATGGGTATTCAGTTTTTCCAAGTCTCTTAGCAAGTCCATCAGACTTGTAAACATCAATCTTGCAGAAATTGAAATCAGCATTATGCTTTTCATTCAATTCCTCTATCAATGGAAGAAGCTCTCTTTGCTCAGACTCGATAGCATTGTATACATAAATAGCTCCGTTCTTATCTTTCTTCATGATTGTCTCTTCAAACACTTCAGTTTCAGCAATATATTTTTCAGCTGCAAATCCTGCAATAGCTCCGTCACCAACAGCTGTAGCAACCTGCTTAAGCCATTTTTCTCTAACGTCTCCACATGAGAATACACCTTTTAAATTCGTTTCCATTCTGTCATTTGTAAGAATGTATCCTTGTGGTGTAAGATCTATCTGATCCTTGAACATTTCAGTATTTGGAATGTATCCTATAAATTCGAAACAGTTGTCACATTTCACAGGTACAAGCTTGTTAGCCTTAAGGTCCTTAAGAACTACTGTGTCAAGATGTTCTTCACCTTCAAATGATTCAGCAACAGAATTCCATACAAATTCCATCTTTGGATTTGCAAGTGCTGCTTCCTTAGCTATTTCATTGCAGTCCATAATTCCTTCATCATGCATTACAGATACTATAACCTTCTTTGCAAACTTAGTAAGGAACATGCCTTCTTCTATAGCTGCATCTCCACTTCCTATAACAACTACAGTCTTGTCAGTATTTGATGCAGCATCACATGTTGCACAGAATGATATACCCTTGTCAAACAGGTAATTCTCCTCATTCTTAGCCTTTGTAATACGAGGTCTTCCACCAGTTGCAAGAATTACGGTCTTTGCAATATATTTGTTTCTGAAAGTTTCAACTACCTTCTCTTCACCTTCAAGTTCAACTTTTTGAACTTCAGTCAATTTAAATTTAACACCCATTTTCTTTGCCTGAGCCTTCATTTCATTAGTTATATCTTCGCCTTTAGGACTGTTTGGGAATCCTGGATAGTTTTCAATTTCATTTGTATATGTTGCAAGTCCACCAACCAAAGCCTTCTCTAGAATTAATGTCTTCAGTCTTGCTCTAGCACTGTAGATTGAAGCTGTAAGTCCTGCAGCACCCGCTCCTATAACAACCACGTCATAATATTCAACTTTCTTTTCTCTTGCCATATCTATATAACCTCCATTATTTTTTTAAAAATTATTGGTACTAATTATGCTTGCATTAAGCAAGCATAATCATCATTATTCTTTATTAGTAAACAATATCCGCTTTGTCTTTGCTTTAGAAAGTTATTATTTTATAAAATCACTTGATTCGTTGTAATCTTATGTTAAGGTAAACTTTCCTTCGCAGCGTTACCCGCTATAGCGGGTAACGCGACATAGTCGCTTTGCTTACATAAAGTATTTTACAAGTAGCTTGCTTCCTGCAACTGCTCCGAAGAACATGAAGAAAGCAAATACCCATCCTGAGAAGGAAAGTGAAGATATTCCGCTAAACAATGCACCAATATTACATCCTCCTGCGATTCTAGCTCCGTATCCCATCAAAAGTCCACCTAAAACGGCAGCCACTATCTGTTTCTTTGATTTAATCTTTTTTATCTTAAACTGTGAAGCCATCAAAGATGCAAAAAGTGCTCCAAATATTATACCTATATTTCTCATAGTTCCTGCATGGTTCATGAACCCTGCTTCAAGAGTTCTTTGCGCTCCTTCACTGCTGAAATAATACCATTTATCAACACTTCCACCTACTGCTTCAAACAACCAGGCTCCCCAGTTTGCCAAAACTCCTGAAACTCCCCATGGATTTCCTGTAATTCCAAATGTAATTATTTGAAAAATCGAAAGCAGGATCGCTCCTGTTACATATGTATAAGGTGTTTTGAACCATTTTTTAAAGAACACATTGTCTCTAAGTTTTTTCAAGAATTCCAAAACTACACCTCCATTTAAATTTGTGGATCAATAACTGTTTATTAATTATTTAGCCTTTTCGATGATTATTTCCCATTCGCCGTCATCTACTTCTTCGATATCAACAAAGTGTCCTTCTTTTCTTGCCCACTCAGGTAAGTTTTTCATCGCACAACTGTGGTCACATTGTACTACCAACACATCTTCTATATCCATTTCCTTAAGTGCATTTTCAGCCTTTACTAGAGGCACGGGACACGCTTCTCCTAGACAATCTAATATTACTTCTTTAGCCATTTTAATTTCCTCCGATTAATATTTTTTGATTTTAGTATTTAAGTTTATATTATTTTTAATTGTTTTCAGTTTTATGAACTTTTCAACGATTATTTAGCTTTTTCGATGATTATTTCCCACTCGCCGTCATCTACTTCTTCAATGTCAACAAAATGTCCTTCTTTTCTTGCCCACTCAGGTAAGTTTTTCATCGCACAACTGTGGTCACACTGTACTACCAATACATCTTCTACTGCAAGTTCTTTAAGTGCATTTTCTGCCTTTACCAAAGGTACTGGACACGCTTCTCCTAGACAATCTAACATTACTTCTTTAGCCATTTTAATTTCCTCCATTTTTCATTTAATTTTACTATATTAGTATTTTTTTAAAACTATTTAACTCTTTACTAAACTATACTTTTACAACAACCTTCAATTATCAAGCTGCGTTTTTTCTGTTTTCCCACTTCTCAGCTGCAATATACAATACAACTATAATAAGAAGGTTTACTGCTATACCGCCAAACCAACCGAAGTAATCTGGTAGGAACACTTTTTTTCCCGAAATCATAAAAGTTCTCTTCCAGAAACCGAAATCATGTGCTCCCCAAAGTGATCCTATTACGAAGAATAACAATGACAATACCTGCATGTGGAATCCTTCTCCAACTCTCATAAGAGTTCCTGATGCACATCCACCAGCTATAACCATTCCTATTCCAAATATGAATGCTCCTACTCCTGTAGCTACACTAATTGGCACTACATAGCTCATTCCAGGTATTGGAAGACCCATTCTGAAATATCCATACTTGATTGCCGTAAATCCTATTGATGTTATTGCAAAAGCAATAAGTACAGCCCTTGTTACTGATGTTGAACCTGTAAGGTAAGGGTCCCTCATTGATGCTGTAAAACAAAAGCTTGCTCTTCGCAGTATGAATCCGAAACAGATTCCTACTACCCAGTACATCGCCAATTCTCCAGACTTAGCAAAGTTAAGATATAGAGCAAAAGCTATGATTCCTGCAAAAACTGCCATACCTATTGGCATTTGATCTTTCTTTTTCTTTCTAGAGCCTGCCCTGCTTGAGGTCGAGCTTCTTCTAGGTTTTCTTTCCCCGCCTTCTGCAGGTGCATCTGTAGATGATGCTGCTCTTGAAGGTCTTCTAGGTTTTCTTTCTTCACCTTCACCATTTGGTTCCGATGATTGTCCTTCTCTTGAAGGTCTTCGAGGTTTTCTTTTTTCACCATTGTTTTCTGCAGGTGTTTCTGCAGCAGGTGAAGTTTTTGTTTCCTCTTGAGCCATTTGAGAAGGTCTTCTAGGTTTTCTTCTTTCAGGTGTAGCGGTTTCCTGATTATTTTTCTCGTCTGACATTTTCTCACCCCTTTACGGAATTTATTTGAATTTAAATCTGATATATTATTAACAATCTTGTCTATATATTAACATAGTTTGTAATTTTCTATTTATTTGATATAATTATATAGTATCAGAATTTATTATAGCCAAAAGGAGCACTAATAATGCATATCGAATATTTTAATTACTTTTATCAGGTAGCAAAAATTAAAAGTATTTCAAAGGTTGCAAAGCAAATACACATATCACAATCAGCCTTGAGCCAGCAAATTCAAAAGCTTGAGGACAGCATGGGTTATAAGCTCCTGGAAAGGAGCAACAAAGGCGTAACCGTAACTGAAATGGGTGAGATAGTTCTCAAGTATTCTGAAAACATAATAAACACTTATGATAAAATGCTTTCAGAGCTTGAGCATGGAAATGAAGATACCCATACTGTTCATATGGAGGCATGTCCTTCCATATCAAATTATGCACTTCCATGTTCACTATATATCATAAAAGAAAAATTCCCTTCCCACAAATATGAGGTTATTACTAACATATCTACCAAGATTAAAGATAATATTACAAACGACATAGCCGACTTGGGCTTTGTCTATAAAAAAAATGATGCCCCCAACCTTAACTATCACAGGGTTGGAGCCAATAAATTTGTACTGGTATCCTCTTATTATTATAATATTCCAAAAGAAATCACAGTGGATGAAATGATAGAATATCCTATGATTTCAATGATTGTTCAAGATGAAGTAAAAGATGAAATAGGCGCTTTGCTTAACAAGAGCAACTATTCCTATAATGACATGAACATACTCTTCCAACTTGATTCAATAGAATCAGTGAAGTCATCACTACACAGAAAACACGGCGTGGCTTTCCTTCCCTATATATCAATAAAAGAAGAGCTTTACAACAAGCATTTCAAGATTATAAACATCAAGGACTTCGAAATCAGCATCAATGTATTTATGGTTTCTAAAAAAGAAAGTCATCCTTCAAAGGCTGTTGAGGAATTTTCAAGAACCTTCAAGGAAATAGGCGAAAAAAGCTTCTGCTAGACCTTATATATCCTGATTTCCCAGACACCATTCATTACTTCTTCAATTTCCAATTTGTTGTTTTTGAATTTGTACTTTATTGATTCAACTACACAACTGTGGTCAGTTACAACTTCCAAGGCTTCTCCTTCTTCAAGCTTTGGGAGTTCTTTTATTATTTTAATTATGGGAACAGGGCAAATATCACCAAAACAATCTAATTTTTTCATAGTATACACCTCTTTATTATTATAATAGTTAATCCAATATAAGTAAACAATATTGTTAAAACCTTGACAACTATGTAATAATGTTTAGTGGAGTTGATTTTATGGATATATCTTTCAACAAAATTGATATTAACGAAAATGATAAAACCCATATATTAAAGAGCCTGGTGACAGACATAACTGACGGTGAAGGATCCTATGTGGTCGACAACCTATTAACAATACTTAAGGAGATTTAAATGGAGCTACTATCATTTGTAATCCCTGTCTACAACAGCGAAAAATCATTGGACGAATTGTGCAAAAATATTGGAACACTGTCAAATTCATATGGTTTTGATTATGAAATCATTCTAATAGACGACTGTTCTACAGATAATTCAATAGAAACAATGGAGAAACTCAGTAGAGCAAATCAGAAAATTATATCGGTTTTTCTTGAAAAAAATTCAGGGCAACAAAATGCTATATTTTGCGGACTGGGATTGGCGAAAGGCAGCCTTATAGTGAATATGGACGACGATTTACAGCACCCAATA
>JAUVAG010000076.1 GCA_030591825.1 Dethiosulfatibacter sp. | reverse complement strand
TTGTACATAAAAAGAAAGCTCCTTCTGTTAGATTTTGTTGGTAACCTTATCATAACATGAAGGGTGCTTTCTTTTTATGTTTTTCCTACAATAACTTTACGCTAGCAGGTGAATTAACTTTATTCAATGTCAAATACACATGAATACGTATGCTTGAGTTAAATCCAAGACTCTTACACCCTTTAACGGTTTTGATTGATTCATCATTACTTACACCTCATAATATATTTTAATTTATTCACAGAAAGACGGAATAAATTTCCGTCTTTCCAATTTCGTCAATATTTTTTTACTTGTATTTACGATTTAACTTTTATTGCATGAACTACATTATCAAATGATGCCTCTTGAGAACCTCTTTGCTTATCCTTAGCAATGTAAAGACTTCCAGTTGCAGTTCCACAAAGCACTGGAGGTACACATGCTGTTGCAGCTGTAGATGCAATACCAGTCATATCCATGTCTGTTGTGTCACACATGCATGCAACCTTGTAAGCTTCGAACTTACACTTGTAAGAACAGTTTCCAACTTTTTCTATCCATCCATGGTATTCCATGAAATCCCCTACATGTACAGGTGCCGTGAACTCCATGCTTTCATCATCATTTTGTGTATTACTTTTTTTCCTTCCATTTTTAAATCCTCCATTATTGTTTTTTTATTGTCTATACTCTGTAACTGTTGTTGCCGTAATTCAAATATATCTCATCCAGTCACAGGAGAGGCAATAGCTTTTTTAAAAAAATATGAACATGTTTCTTTAAAATATAAAAACCCATCCAGCAGGGGGAGAGGGGTTTTTAATTTAATATATTACCGTTTATTCATACTATGTGTTGTTGAAGATGCTCGTTTTTTTGATACAATAATTAAGAAACATTCTGATTGTACAAAAATATACAGGGAGCGATAACCGGCAATGAACAAAGAATATTATAAAATAGGCGAAGTTTCAAAAAAGTGCACCATCCCCATTAAGACATTGCGTTATTACGATGAAATAGGACTTATTAAACCTGAATATACAGAAGAAATTCCATGAAATTGATGAAAAAATTATTTCATTACAAAAATCCTATGATTCAGGAGAAAGCTTCCTAACCCGATTAAAAAGAGGTGTTAACATTCTAGATTACTGCGACAAAGGTGTACTAAATGAATACGACAAGGATATACATGTTGGAGACTATTCGACTATAGTAAATACTTATATTAAAATGATCCAGTAAATCAATAAAAACAGTAATAAGTATGTCATTGACGGATATCCTTCAGATGAGTTCATCATTTCTCCTGTTGATTTAAACAACATTGATGATCATATTACAAGAGTCGTCATCCCAATAAAAAGGGTCAAGAAATAACAAAAGTAATGATTGAATCCATAAGGGTTCAAATCATTGCTTTTTCATAGTTTAAAGTACCGATTAGGCTATCAGCAAATATGAACCCTTAATATTTATTGATAAACCCTTGACAATTCCCTCAATTTTTGTTAAATTATTAACAAGATATTTATGGACGAGGAACCCTTTTCCATGAATATTCAAGCGACCATGTCGCATAACAATAATATCTTACAGACAAGAATAAAAGTGCACCTTTTATTCAGAGGTGAAGGAAAATTTCCTTTTCTTTGAAGTTTCTTTTCTGGTAGAAAGCCCTTAGCAAAGCTGCAAAACAGCTATGTCTATTTTGATACGATTACATCGGCTTCCTATCCAGGAAGCCGTTTTTTATTTTTAGTATACCAGCTAGTTTTTTAACAGCCAGGTATTCAACTACACAGGATAATAATTGAATTTGTGAGGTCTCGAATTCAAGGTTCAATAATCAACCTTTTCAATTGAGGATTACTGTGCCGAGTGAGTAAGGAACAAATTCAATTATTATTCAGACACCGCATTAATACTGGAGGAAAAAAATGTTAAGGATTGCAATCATCGGAGCCGTTCTAGATGAACCGGAATCGGCTACACACAAGTTCAATGAAATTGTTGCACAACACAAAAGCATAGTGATAGGAAGGATGGGAATACCCCTCAGCGAAGAGAAAATTTCAGTAATCTCCATTACTGTAAAAGGAACACTTGACGAAATCAACTCCTTTACAGGACTTCTTGGAAAAATCCACGGTGTTACAGTCAAGACTTCCATATCCAAAAAGGAACTTAAATGAAAGAATTATCATATATAGACTACCTATTTGAAAGAGAAAACCTGGATGATTCAAAACTAGGGGAATTAATAGAATCCAATAATCCTAAGGTTTTGGAATACCTCTACGGCAAATCACTGGAGAAGAAAATAAAGTACTACGACAAAAGCATATACATGAGAGGGTTGCTGGAGTTCACAAATATCTGCAAACTAAACTGCAAGTATTGTGGACTTAGATGGGACAACAAAAATGTTGACCGCTACAGGCTAACAGAAGAGCAGATATTGGATTGCTGCTCAACTGGATACCAACTTGGATACAGGACCTTCGTCCTTCAAGGAGGAGAGGATTCCTATTATACAGACGACAAATTGGTTAAATTAATAACAAACATTAAATCAAATTATCCTGCCGCGGCAATCACCCTTTCAATTGGTGAAAAAGCCTATGAAAGCTATAAGAAATACTTTAATGCAGGTGCCGACAGATTCCTGCTGAGACACGAAACTGCAGACAAAGACCTTTACAACAGCCTTCATCCCGGGTCAAGCTATGAAAACAGAGTGAGATGCCTAAAGGACTTGAAGGAAATAGGCTATCAGATAGGTGCCGGCTTTATGACAGGACTTCCTGGACAGACAACAAAACATCTTGTGAAGGACCTTAGATTCTTGAAAAACCTTGACCCCCACATGATAGGAATAGGACCCTTCATACCTCATTCTGAAACTCCCCTGGCAAACTTCAGTGGAGGGACAGTTGAGCTTACCCTAAAGATGGTTGCACTAACAAGGCTTATGATCCCAAAGGCTCTGCTGCCATCAACAACAGCACTTGGAACAATCGACAGCCTGGGAAGAGAAAAGGCAATACGGGCAGGGGCAAATGTAGTTATGCCAAACCTTTCTCCCACAAATGTAAGAGAAAAATATGAAATCTACGAAAACAAGATCTGTACAGGGGACGAAGCTGCCCATTGCAGACAATGTATAGAAAAAAGAATAAACTCTACCGGTTCATATGTGGACATGGGAAGAGGAGATTATGTCGACTGGAGGACAAACAATGTTTATTAATCACGAATATATCAATGAGGTACTTGAAAAAGGAAAGGAATCAAATAGAGAGGAAATACTTAAAATACTAGAGAAGGCAGAAGAGTTAAAAGGACTTACACATATTGAAATTGCAAAGCTTTTAAACACGGAAGACAAGGATATTATGCAAAAGGTTTTTGAAACTGCCGGAAGAATAAAAAGAAAAATATACGGCAAAAGAGTCGTACTATTTGCACCACTATATATTTCAAACTACTGTGTAAACAACTGTACCTACTGCGGATACCAATGTAAAAACAAGTTCAACAGAAAAAAACTTACTCAGGATGAAATAAGACAGGAAGTAAGAATACTTGAAGATCTTGGCCACAAGAGGCTTGCCCTTGAAGTAGGAGAAGATGACTACAATTGTCCAATTGAATACATACTTGAGTCAATAGATACTATATATTCAACGGAAAACAAGAATGGAAATATCAGAAGAATAAATGTTAACATAGCAGCTACTACAGTTGAAAACTACAAAAAACTTAAGGATAAGGAAATAGGAACCTATATACTATTCCAGGAAACCTACTACAAACCAACATACGAAGCTGTTCATCCCGATTCAATTAAGGGAAATTATGACTACCACCTAACTGCATTTGACAGGGCAATGGAAGCTGGAATAGACGATGTTGGTGGAGGAGTACTTTTCGGTCTAAGCGACTATAAATTTGAAGTCATGGCTCTAATGCTCCACAATGAACATCTGGAAAAAGAATTCAATGTTGGCTTCCACACAATCTCGGTTCCAAGACTTAAAAAGGCAGAGGGAATGAGCCTGGACGAATATCCACACGCTATCAGCGATGATGATTTCAAGAAGCTTACGGCAATCATTAGACTTGCAGTTCCTTTCACCGGAATGATACTATCCACAAGGGAAACAGCTGAAATCAGGGAAGAACTCATTAATTACGGCATCAGCCAACTAAGCGCAGGTTCATGTACTGGCGTTGGTGGCTACAAGGAAAAAGAGGAAGGAAAAGATATAGGACAGTTCCAGCTTTCAGATGAAAGATCTCCGCTGGAAATAGTAAAATCACTAGTAGGTAGCGGATTCATTCCTAGCTACTGTACTGCATGCTACCGTTCTGGAAGAACTGGAGACGTTATGATGGACCTTGCAAAGCAGGGTAAGATAAGCACTTCCTGTACTCCAAATGCACTCATGACATTAATGGAGTATGTACTTGACTACGGCGACAATGAGCTGAAAACAATTGGTGAAAATCTGGTCAAGGATGAAGTCGCCTTTATGACCGATGAAAAACACAAAATTTTCGTTCAGGACAAGCTAGAAAAGATTATTGAAGGAAAAAGAGATTTTTATATATAGGAGGTTATGATGAATACAACTCCAAGCGCAAACAGACTTCATATAGGAATATACGGACAGACTAATGCGGGTAAATCGTCCCTTTTGAATGCAATTACTGAACAAGAAACATCACTGGTATCGGAAATAAGGGGAACCACAACAGATCCAGTATCAAAGGTTATGGAACTAATACCATTCGGCCCTGTGGTTTTCATAGATACTGCTGGTCTCAATGACAATAGCATCCTTGGTGAAAAGAGGATGGAAAAGAGCAAAAAAATACTGCATAGAACTGATATAGCCATCTATGTAGTTGACGGTACTGAAAATAGTGACAATGAATACGAAAAGACTGTTGAGGATTTCAAGAAATTCAAAATTCCGCATATAACGGTTGTGAACAAAACTGACATGATTACAGAGGAGAAGATAGGGGAACTTAAGTCAACATATCCTGATGCATCCTTTTTGTCGGCCCATGACAGGAAAAGCATTTTATTTTTCAAAGACAGACTCATCGACAGTTTAAAGGAATCAGAAAAGGATCCTGCAATAATAGGAGACATACTTCCATACAATAGCAAGGTTATAATGGTTGTTCCCATTGATTCAGAAGCTCCAAAGGGAAGGATAATACTGCCTCAGGTCCAGCTCATAAGGGACTGTCTCGACCACGGCATAAAGTCATATGTAGTAAGAGACACTGAACTTGAAGATTCACTAAAGGATATGAACTACGATGTTGACCTTGTGATTACGGATTCTCAAGCCTTCAAGGAAGTATCCAAGATTGTACCCTATAACATAATGCTTACATCATTTTCAATAGTCTTTGCAAGACACAAGGGAGATTTAAAATCCTTCACAAAGGGAATCCATGCAATGGAAAGCCTGAGGGAAAACTCCAAGATTCTAATATCGGAAAGCTGCTCCCACAACACCTCCCATGAAGATATTGGAAGGGTTAAGATTCCAAAGCTTCTAGAAAAAAAACTGGGACTTAAACTTGACTTCACCTTCAGTGCAGGACACGACTTTGCCGATGATGTTTCAGACTACGATCTGATTATCCACTGTGGATCATGCATGCTCAACAAAAAAACAATGATGACAAGAATCCATATTTGCGACGAGGCAAAAGTGCCTATCACAAACTATGGCATAGTACTTGCTTATATAAACGGCATCCTTGACAGGAGTATTGAAATATTTACAGATAACGGTTTTACCAGGTAGCCGAAAACAATATAGTCCTACCCATGGAAGTCTGCACACTTCCATCAAAATATACAAAGCCTCACAAATATCAAAAAACCTCCAATAATGGAGGTTTTTTACATTTATTCAATTAGTCTTCAAAAGCTTCTGAAACTTTCCATTCTTTCCATACATTACCCACAAGGTCCGGTCCTGGATTAAGAACCTTCTTACCAGGTTTCCATCCAGATGGAGTAGCCTTCGAACCTTTTGATTCTCTTACAAGCTGGAATGCCTGTATCTGTCTAAGAGTTTCACTTACATTTCTTCCAACAGGAGGTGTAAGAACCTCAAACGCCTGAACGTTTCCGTCAGGATCTATTAAAAATCTTCCCCTTGTTTCAACTCCGGCGGCTTCATCATAGATAC
>JAUVAG010000100.1 GCA_030591825.1 Dethiosulfatibacter sp. | reverse complement strand
GTAGGCCTCCACAAATGATTTTAATTTAATAATACTCTTACACTTATTATAACATTTCTAAAGGTTACAAACCACTGTTTTCAAGGCTTTAAAGCATATTTTTATATCGTTCAACAGACCCTAATTATACTTATAATTATATAGTAAAACCAAGAGTATTTACAGGTATAAAGATAATAACGCATGGATTCCTAGTGGAATCAATGCGTTATTGATTAACTTCAATTATTTTAAGCTATATATTGTAATACTTGTCAAGTATCTTCATAACCTCGTCGATTTTTTCTTCTTCCTTTTCTTCGTTCAGGAATGCAGTCTTGATGCATCCGTCTATATGGGCTTTCAATATTTCATGGTTGACCTTCTTAAGTAGTGCCTGGACAGCCAGGACCTGGTTTGAAATGTCCACACAGTATCTGTCGTCTTCAACCATCTTCATTATACCTTCAATTTGTCCCTTGGAAGTTTTCAAATATCTCATTACCTTCTTTTTATCTGCTTTCATAATATCACCTAATGCTTGAATTCGACTACCTTGTAGCCTGCTTCATCTATAAGTTGTGCAATAAGAGTCTCATCAACTTCCTTGTCAAATACTACTACTGCCTTCTTTTCTTCAAGTATTACTTCTGCGCTTTCAATTCCGTCTATTTCGCTTAAAACTTTTTCAACTCTCATTTTACAGTGTCCACAGCTCATACCTTCGATAAATATTTCTTTTTTCATTTCATTTCCTCCTGGATTTTCGTTTTTTATATGATTTTTATTATTTTCATCTGTCGTTTTGACAGAAATTTGGTCATTGTAATTTTCCTCAGTTGCTATGATATCTTTATTGTCTATTTTATAAACTTTTGGCTTGAATCCTTTAAGTCTCAGTGCATTGGTGACTACTGAAACCGAGCTGAAGCTCATGGCTCCTGCCGCAAACATTGGATTTAGCTTCCATCCAAGGACTGAGAAGAAAACACCTGCTGCCAGGGGAATTCCTACTGAATTGTAGAAAAATGCCCAGAACAGGTTTTGTTTTATGTTTTTGATAACTGAGGTGCTAAGCTGTATTGCAGATACTGCATCAAGAAGGTCACTTTTCATTAATACTACATCAGCTGACTCAATTGCTACATCTGTACCTGCTCCTATTGCTATACCAACATCAGCCCTAGCTAGTGCTGGAGCATCATTGATTCCGTCTCCAATCATTGCTACTATCTTTCCATCCTTTTGAAGTTCTCTGATTTCTCGTTCCTTATCTGCAGGCATTACCTCGGCTATTACCTTGTCGGCTCCAACCTGGTTTCTTATGGCCTCGGCAGTAAGTCGGTTATCTCCAGTAAGCATTACGACATCTATACCCATTTTCTTAAAGGTTTGAATTGCCTGCTTACTTGTAGGTTTTACTATATCAGCAGCTGTAATTATTCCTAGGAGATTCTTGCTTGCAATATAAAGGGGTGTCTTGCCTTCACGGCTGAGCTTCTCTTCAAGTTTCTTATGCTCAGAAACATCAATTTTCATATCGTTCATTAGTCTCAAGTTGCCAATATAGTAATCTATTCCATTAACAGAGGATTCTATTCCCCTTCCAGGGAGCGCCTTGAATTGTTCGACTTTTAAAAGTTCCAGATTTCTGTTTTCAGCTTCTCCGATAATGGCTTCTGCAAGAGGGTGTTCTGAATTTTTTTCTATAGAGGCACAAAGCCTTAGGAGTTCAGTTTCGTCTGTGCCGTTGAAAGTTAGTATATCCTTTACAATTGGTTTTCCTATTGTTATTGTTCCGGTCTTGTCGAGAACTATTGTGTCTATCTTATGGGCTATTTCAAGTGCTTCACCTGATTTTATGAGTATTCCATTTTCAGCGCCCTTTCCTGTTCCTACCATTATAGCAGTAGGTGTTGCAAGTCCAAGTGCACAGGGACAGGATATTACAAGTACTGCTATACCTATTGAAAGTGCAAATTCAAATGAATGACCAAGTAGTAGCCACACTATTGTTGACAGTAGTGATATTGATAATACAACAGGAACAAATTTTGAGCTTATTTTGTCGGCAAGCTTTGCTATGGGAGCCTTTGTAGATTGAGCTTCTTCCACTAAAAGTATTATCTGTGAAAGTGTAGTTTCCTTTCCAACCTTGTCTGCCTTGAATTTGAAGAATCCAGTTTTATTTATGCTTCCTGAAATTACACGGCTGTCAACCTTCTTTTCTACTGGTATGCTTTCTCCAGTAAGCATTGATTCGTCAACTGATGTATAGCCTTCAACCATTATTCCATCAGCTGGAACTCTTTTTCCTGGTTTAACAATTATTATATCTCCGGAAACAAGATCTTCAACGGGTATTTCTCCCTCTATCCCAGTTCTTTCTACAAGTGCAGTTTTAGGAGTAAGGTCCATAAGCTTTTTAATTGCTTCTGAAGTTCTTCCTTTTGCTCTCGCTTCAAGAAACTTACCAAAGGTAATCAGTGTTAGTATTACCCCTGCAGATTCAAAATATAGGTCGTGGGCATATTTCATTACGAGTGTTCCGTTATCTATTGAAAGACCGTAGCCTATCCTGTATATTGCAAAGATTCCATATATCAGAGCTGCGGAAGTTCCTACTGCAATTAGGGAATCCATATTTGGAGACCTCTTCCAAAGAGTTTTAAAGCCTACCGTATAGAATTTGCTGCTCATTATGACTACAGGCATGGCCAGAAGAAACTGGGTAAATGCAAGATTAAGAGCATTTTTGTATCCCATGAAGAAATCCGGCAAAGGCATACCCGCCATATGACCCATTGAAAGATAGAATAATGGTATTGTGAATATTAGAGATACAATAAGTCTTTTCTTCATATTTAGATATTCATCTTCGGCGGGATTTGTCGAAGTCGATGTTTTGGCAGAACCGTCTGAATGGGTATAAGCTCCATATCCTGCATTTTCAACTGCCTTGACTATATCTTCTTTTGTAAGTTTATTCTCGTCATATGATACATTCATATTATTCTGCAACAGGTTTACCGAAATATTGTCCACTCCATCAAGTTTTTTTATATTTTTTTCTACAGCCAGGGAACAAGCAGCACAGGTCATTCCTGTTACGTCATATTTTTCTTTTTTCATAATATCCTCCCACACCCCCTGGGGGGGTATATCTAATGATAACATTTTAGTATGGATGTGTCAATCTATGAGGGGTGAAAAAAAATATTTCTTAAAGATGGCAGGTATAATATATTCAGCTAATGTATTGACAGTTTACTATACCTGCTATATAATCCACTTAGGACATGGGTGTCGGAGAACCGGCTGAGACTGAACTGATACAGTTCACACCATTCACCTGATCTGGATAATGCCAGCGTAGGGAGTTTCGCTTATAAAAATAGAAACCTACAATGATGGCTGCCCGAGGGTAGTCTTTTGTTTTGCATTATTACAAAAAAAGGAGGAGAAAAAATGGCAAATATTAATGTAAGTCTGCAAATATTACCTAAAATTCCTGGAGTAGATGATATCTATCCAGCTGTTGACAAGGTGATAGAGCTTATTGACAAAAGTGGAGTGAAGTATGAAGTTGGTCCTATGGAGACTACAATGGAAGGTGAGCTTTCCGAACTTCTTAAAATCGTAGAGGAAGCACAGGAAGTATGTGTAAGGGAAGGAGCTATAAGAGTAATATCAATGGTTAAGATTGATTATGCTCCAGAGGGTGTGACAATGGATGAAAAAATTCACAAGTATAGATAAGAAGAGAAGAGTGTTAAATTCAGATAAAAGGTATCTAAATAGATCTGTAACAGTTCTGTTTTATGTCATGCTTATTATGGTATGGCAGATTTTAGTCGACTATATGGAAGTGCCCCAATATATACTTCCATCTCCATTGGTAATACTGAAGGAGTTTATTAACTCCTTTCCATTGCTTCTAAAACATGCAAGGGTTACAATGCTTGAGGTACTTATAGGATTTTCAATATCACTTGTTTTGGGAGTTGTACTGTCGGTTTTCATGGACAAGTACAATCTGGTTAAGGATCTGTTTTACCCTTTCATGGTGGTTAGCCAAACTGTTCCAATAATGGCAATTGCACCACTTCTTATGATATGGTTTGGATTTGGACTTTCACCGAAGATAATCGTTGTAGTTTTGGTATGCTTCTTTCCTATTGCTGTAAGTCTAACAGAGGGGCTGTCATCAGTCGACGGAGAACTCATAGACATGATGAGAAGCATGAATGCTACGGAAAACCAGATATTTTTCAAGTGCAAGCTTCCTGCTGCAATGCCTTCGTTCTTTGCAGGTCTTAGGATAGCAGCCACCTACAGTGTAATGGGTGCAGTGATATCTGAATGGGTAGGTGCTCAGGAAGGACTTGGAATATTTTTGATAAGGGTAATGAAATCCTACAGAATACCTGCAATGTTTGCAGACATTTTATTTATAATAATAATGACACTGATATTCGTCGCAATCATTGATATTTGCGGCAAAAAACTAATGCCTTGGAAAAAGGATAAAAGGAGAATATGATGAAAAGATTTTTAGCTTTAATTTTAGTACTAATGATGATGTTTACAATGGCTGGATGCCAGCCGGCAGAGGAAACTCAGGAGCCAGCAGAAGATACACAGGCACCTGAAGAAGTAGAGCTTCAAAATGTAGTGTTTACACTGGATTGGTTCCCAAACACAAACCATACAGGAATATATGTTGCCAAGGAAATGGGATATTTCGAGGAAATGGGTCTTGATGTTGAAATCATTCAACCTAGTTCAACGGCAGAACAGCTTGTAGCATCTGATTCAGCACAGTTCGGAATCAGCTACCAGGAAGCAGTAACAATGGCAAGAGCAGAAGGAATACCAATAGTTTCTCTTGCAGCTGTTATTCAGCACAACACTTCAGGATTCATGTCTATAAGCGATAAGGGAATAGCATCTCCTGCAGATTTTGAAGGAAAGAAATACGGTGGCTGGGGTTCACCAGTTGAAATGGCTACAATCAAATACCTTATGGATCAGGAAGGTGCAGATTCTGAAAAGGTTGAAGTAGTAACAATAGGCGATGTTGATTTCTTTGCAGCAAGTGAGTCCGGAGATGTTGATTTCGCATGGGTTTTCGAAGGATGGTCTGTAATTGAAGCAAAACAAAAAGGATTTGATGTAAACTATGTTGACCTTGGAAAGGAAGCAGAGGTATTTGACTATTATACTCCTGTAATTATAACAAGTGAAAAGAACATTGAAGAAAAGCCTGAGCTTGTTGAGAACTTCATGAAGGCTGCAGCCATGGGATATGAATTTGCAATAGCAAATCCTGAAGAAGCTGCACAAGCACTATTGACTGGAGCACCTGAACTTAATGAAACACTTGTTATTGAAAGCCAAAAATTCTTGGCGGACAAATACACTGCAGATGCAGAGTACTGGGGATACCAGGATGTAGAAGTATGGAGAGGATATACTAACTGGCTTCTTGAGAATGAATTCATAGCCAATGATGTAGAATCTGAAAAAGCATTTACAAATGATTTTTTAAAGTAGACGACTATTTTGAATAAGAAAGCTTAAATTTAGTTTATATTAGTGGAGCAATAATGAATAACAGCGAGGTCTCGACTTGGAGGTTCGAAAATTGACATTATTGATAACAAATTTTCGTTCCGACGGAGTAGGGAGCTGTTAGTCACAATTGTGGAACGATGCAAGTAAAGGGTGGTTTGATGAACAACAGAG
>JAUVAG010000322.1 GCA_030591825.1 Dethiosulfatibacter sp. | reverse complement strand
GAAAAATAAGAAAAATAAGAAAAATAAGAAAAATAAGAAAAATAAGAAAAAAACCAGTATAATGGATAACCTGTTCTTCAGAATTTTGTTTGCTCCATTTGTATTTATAGGAAGGCTCTTTTACAAGTTAAGAAAAAAAATCAGGCTTTCAATTTCCTTTAAGATTTCAATAGCCTATCTTGGTCTGTATCTTATATCCATGGTAATAGTTATTATTGCCGCAGTATTTGGATATGCCACTTATAAGATAGTTGAGCTTGAAAACACGGGGGAAAAATATGCTGACCTTGTTCTAATAAAGACAATAGGTGAAAACGAAGAGCTGGAAGATTACCTCATAGATGAGAGGCTTGCCGGGGTTGCCATATATGACTCGGACTACAACCAGATAGTGAATACCAACAGCTTTGAGGAAGTCTATATGGAAAATTCCTTTTACAGAATTGATAGAATGGCAACCAGCAGGGTGTATATTTATTCTGCAAGCACTTATTACAATAGTAGTTTGTATCATTTGAACATATATTTTGACATATCAAATCTTATTGAGGAGACTTTTATTATAGGTTTTTTCATTATATGTGCAGGACTTCTGGGCATGATAATAATTGCTGCCATTGGACCATCTACAAGCAAAAAGATTGTGAAACCAATAAACGATATGACAGAGGTAACGAGGACAATATCTGCAAACAATATAAATACAAGGCTTAACGTAAAGGCTTCCCAGTACGAGCTGAAGGAGCTTGCTGAAACATTCAACAACATGATGGACAGAATTGAAAGTGACTATATTAAGCAGCAGCAGTTTGTTTCCGATGCTTCACATGAACTTAGAACTCCCATAGCTGTACTTAAAGGATATGCGGACATGCTGGACAGATGGGGTAAAGATGATAAGGAAGTTCTTCAGGAATCACTTGATGCTATTAAAAACGAAGCAAACAATATGCAGGATTTGGTTGAGAAGCTTCTCTTCATAGCAAGAAACGACAAGAAGACCCTTAAGCTTAACAAGGAAGAATTCAACATCAATGAAGTAATAGAAGAAGTTTGCAGGGAAACTAAAATGATAGACACTTCACATGATATAACAAGTACTGTCTGTGAGGGAGTCATAGTATATGCAGATAAGAACAGAATCAAGCAGGCAATAAGAATATTTGTGGAAAATGCAAGAAAATTCACTCCTGAAAACGGTAAAATTGATATTTCCTGCACCAGGAATGATGAGTATGTAGCCATAACCGTCAAGGATAATGGAATTGGCATCAAGTCAAAAGACCTTAAGAAGGTATTTGATAGGTTTTACAGGGCTGAAGAATCAAGAGGTAAGGAATCTGGAGGTCACGGCCTTGGACTTTCAATAGCAAAAATCATAGTCCTCGGACACAGGGGAAAGATAAAAGTAAAGAGCAGCCACACTGAAGGATCAAAATTCACAATTTTTCTTCCTTATATAAAATCAGTCGATTGATGCAATCATTGACTGATTTTTCCATTTGTTGTAGAATTAAATATTAGAGAAATAATTAACTTTCATAAGCTATAAAAATGATGAGGTGTTAATAGCTTTAAAAAATAAACAGACCGGGAGGGGAGAATAATTGGATGATAAATATCTTAGAAATTTTATTTCTGAAAAATATCTTATAAAGATGGAAAATATTCGCCCCATAGGAAACCATAGACTGGGGAGAAACTATGTTTACCTTATTAGAAAGAATGAAATGGAATTGGTTGTGAAGGTATCAATTTCCGAGAAAAAATGGCATAATGAAATAATGTCATACAAGTCTCTAGAAGGTCTTGAATTCATACCGGAGATTTATGAGACGGGAAAGACTAGAGACCTTTACTATCTAATCATGAAGAAAATTGATGGAAAAATATTAAACGAAGTGTGGTTTGATAAAAGTATTGAGGAACAGATTGATATATCAAAACAGCTTGGAAAAGCCCTGGCCAGAATTCATGACTGGAAATCCTATGAACACTATAATTCATGGGAGAATGAGGGCAATACTGATATTGTAAAAGACAGGGAATTAAGGGATGGAAGCATAGTACAAAGGCTTGCTACGTGCAATCTCCTTGATCATATGATTATAAGAATGGGAATAGCAGCATTGCCTGGATTCAGAAAAAAATTAAAAAACAGAAAGTCAGTTATTGCCCACAGGGATTACAGCTTCAGAAACATTATAGTGAATGATGATAATAAAGTGACGGGAGTGCTTGATTTTGAACATGCAATGCCCGATGATCCAAGCATTGATATTTGCACAGTGCTTCAAACATGCATGTTTGATGATGAAAGACTTTTCGATTCCTTTGTAAGGGGCTATACAATAGTGAGGACATTTCCTGAAAACTTCATCGATGGCAAATCATACTATTATTTAATAACTGGACTTTATATGTGCAGTAAATATGATTTTAGAAGAGAAGAAGAAATTTTAAGAGGAATGTCATTAATCAAAAAGGGGCTGAACCAATGAAGAAAATTGTATCGGCAATAACAGTAATAATACTGCCAGTTTTTATTTTGCTTTTGGTATTTCAGATAGCAGTATTTGACCTTGATTATTTCGAGAAAAAATTTGTTAAAAACAATACAATGGAAATAACGGGACTTAATTTTGATCAACTTGTGAGAGTATCTGATGAAACTCTTAAATATCTGAAGGATGAAAGACAGGATCTGATACTCCATGAAGAAATTGATGGAGTTGAGATTCAAGTTTTTGAGAAAAGTGAGCTAAGCCACATGAGGGATGTGAAAACACTTTTCAGCAATGGCTTTTTAAT
>JAUVAG010000285.1 GCA_030591825.1 Dethiosulfatibacter sp. | reverse complement strand
ATCGATTTTTTATAGTTAAAAAAATCATACAGAAAAATGTATGCTTTTTCAATACCTAATTACTGTGATTTCAAGGGGTAAGCGGTATTTTCTTTCCACACAAACTAATCAAGAGCCACTTTTTCCGATACATATTTATCAAAAATATCCTCCAAGGCTTCAGTATGTTCTGTAACCTCCAGTCCACAAGTTGCAAAATATGGAAAAACCCTGTCACAATCCTTCAATTTCTTTGCCATTATTCTACTTTTGAATTTTATATCCCCAAGCATTATATAATCTTCACCCTTCTCTACAATATTGCATTCCTCGAAAATATACTTGGATTTCATATGCTTCGCTGTCTCTCTAGCTACTTCCATGACGTTTTCTATCATATTTTCATTCCTGAGCTTCAGAACCTTAACCAACATCTCCTCATCAAGATTGAACTTTCCATTATCATCATATTTAATTTCCATATTATTCTCCTTTTGCAAGTTTTGTTTCTATATAATTATACTTGAAACCATAATTATTGAAAAGATAAATCAGCCCAATTTATATATTGGGCTGATTTATGATGCCTACCATCATGAAAAGGTACAACCTTTAAAAAATACAGTATTTCCTATGCCCAGAAAATCTTTTTTTATTAAATATAAATATTAATATATTACACCTCTGAATGTCAGTAATTATATCAGTCTATTCTAAATCCATACTTTATAGGATCATCCTTGTCTATTGTGAACGTATTGATTCCAGTCACAAATGCATTTCCTCCGATTTCTGGGATTATTGCATCGAATTCCCCTACCTTTGTTGTACTTTTTACCCTACACTTGAAGGTTGAGCTTATTATGCTTTCATGTACAAAGGTTTCATCTATACCTATTTCTCCCTTTGCATACAAGGATGCCAGCTTAGCAGATGTTCCCGTACCACAAGGTGATCTGTCTATTGATCCTGGTATTATAACCACTGCATTTCTCTTGTCCGCACCCTCAACTGAAGGTACGTCTGAAAATTCAACATGGGTTACTTCGTTCATATATTCATTTTCAGGATGATAAACCTTGACCTGTTCATTTATTGCATCCTTTATAAGATTTCCCTTTCTTACAATTTCCTTGGCCGATTCAGGATTCACCTTTAAACCAACATCAGTAGCCTTAACTATTGCAAAGAAGTTTCCACCGTAGCTAATATCAAGGGTTATCTTTCCAAGTTCAGGAACATCAACTTCAATATCCTGAGCAAATACGAAAGAAGGAACATTTTCAAAATATACATCCTTCACTTGATAATCTTCAACCTCCGCTCTTACCTTTACTACTCCTGCAGGAGTATCCAGGTTTATATATGTATATGGTTCCTTTGCTTCTATAATTCCTGCTTCTATAAGGGCAGTTGTAACACCTATAGTATCATGTCCACACATTGGCAAATAACATCCCACTTCAATATAAATTACGCCTATGTCTGCACCTTCACTGCAGGGAGGTGTCAGATAAGCTCCTGACATTACTTCATTCCCTCTTGGTTCAAGCATAAGCATCTTTCTTATCCAGTCCTTATTTTCTTCCATATAGTGCATTTTTTCACTCATTGTGTTTCCCGGAATATGGGGAATGCCTCCAAGAATTGTCCTCGTAGGCTCTCCTCCTGTATTTGTATCTATTGCAGGGAATATATTACTGAGTTTCATAGATTTCACCTCAAATTTTTATAAATATTTCTTTACAACACCCATCAATTCAGGCAAATCCATGCCTATGGCTTTAAGTTTCTCAGGAGTAGGTACTCCGTTGTTTGTCCATCCACGTCTTTTATAGACTGCATCAGTAAGCTTGTCGTACTGGTCTTCCCTGTATTTTCTCATGACTGCTATCTTTTCAGCTACAGTCTTTCCTACAGGTTCGTATCCTACTTCTTCCTTAAGCTGCTTGTCGTATCTTTCTGATCTTGATTCGTATTCCTCTGGAGTAACCGGTCCCATTGTCCTATATGGAGTCTTGTCGTTTATTCTAAGTCCTTTTCCCATTCTTATGTTGAATACCCTCTGGAAGTTGTATGTCCTTTCGGATTGTGCAACCATTTCATCAGGTGTCATCATTGTTCCTGTTATTCCATAGTAAAGGTCAAGGTAGTTTTGTACATGCTCTGGAATCTTTGCAGGCTCATCTGTTTCTGAGTTGTTTGCAGGTGCTATGTCGTTCCAAGGCAATTTACATAGGCCAAGAAGTCCAAACCAGGTTCTGAACATTGGGTAGTAGTGAAGTGCTTCAGCCTTGTCTTCGAATGTTGGTATCTGATTGTTTACCATGTCTATGAATATCAACCATGCTTCATCGTGCTGTGGTCCCTTGTTTGTAAGACCATATCCTCCCTGCTGTGCAAGGGATTCTTTTGAAAGATATTCTGAGTATTCTAGTCCTTTTTGCTCTGCTCCAATGTCGAAGAGAAAGTCAGCATCTGCGCCGTATTCTTCTGCAAAGAGTTTCTTCATCCTATGGACTCCCTGTCCTGCTACTAGTCCGAATCCTTCTCCTCTTGCCATCTGATGCATCATTTCAAGACTTGCATCTGAATTTCCGAATTTCATCTCAAGTCCACCGGTTATTTCCTTGTTGATGATTCCTCTTTCATAGCATTCCATTATGAAGGCGGTAAGTGTTCCGTATGATATTGTATCTATTCCGTAGGTATCGCAGTAGAAGTTAAGTTCAAGTACAGCATGAGGGTCGAATATTCCACAGTTTGATCCTAATCCTGCTGCATTTTCATATTCCGGTCCGTCTACAACCACCTTGTCTCCCTTGTATGGTCCTGTCTTAAGTAAGAAATTATCTGCCGCTTTTGCACATGCTACAGAACATCCATACCAGCATCCATCTACCATTCCCTGGGTGCAGTAATCTTTTATGAATACCTTTGATGATATGTATTTTGTATCAGGATGGGCTCCGTACATAAAATTATGTACCGGAAGCAGGTCGTACTGGTCCATTACCTCGATTATATTTGCTGTTCCTATTTTTCTCATATTATTCTGAGAAGAGTCATTGTCTGCCATTTCTTTGTGGAGCTTAATTCCTGCTTTGTTTATTATTGATTGATCATAGGCGTTGTTAAGGTTTCCCTTCACTT
>JAUVAG010000314.1 GCA_030591825.1 Dethiosulfatibacter sp. | reverse complement strand
ATTGAAAGCTTCATAATAGAAAACAAATCCGTTGTATATCTCATTCCAGAAATATCATTGACTCCACAGACAATCGAAAGATTCAAAAAAAGGTTTGGAGAGAGGATAGCAATAATACACAGCAGGCTCACATCCAGAAAGAGGATGGATGAATGGCTGAAAATATATAATGGTGAATGCGATATTGTCATAGGACCACGGTCCGCATTGTTTACTCCTTTGAAAAATCTTGGAGTAGTTATAATCGACGAATCCCATGAAGATTCATACAAGTCATCATCATCGCCTAAATATGACACTGTAGAGGTTTGTGAAAAGCTTACGGAAATAGGAAATGTGAAGCTTGTCCTAGGAACAGCAACGCCTCTTGCAAGGAGGTATTTAAAGGCTATCAGGAACGAATATGTTTTACACAACATGCCGGACAGGATAAGTTTGGCAAAAATGCCTGAAATAAAAGTTATAGATATGAGAAATGAATTAAATAGTGGCAATACTGGAGTTTTCAGCATGGATTTGAAGGAAGCTCTAATATCTGCATTTGAAAGAAATGAGCAGTCAATACTTTTTTTGAATAGAAGGGGATATTCCAGCTATGTATCTTGCAGAAACTGCGGTTATGTTGTAAAATGTGATAATTGTGATGTATCCATGACATACCATAGTAGGAAAGGTTATCTCATTTGTCATTATTGTGGTTCGACGAAAAAGATGGACCATAAATGCCCACAGTGCAGCAGCAATAATTTCAGAAGTTTTGGAATAGGTACTGAGCGTATTGAAGAAGAAGTCAAAAAGCTCATACCAGAAGCAAGAGTTCAAAGAATGGATTTTGATACTGTAAATAATATTGAAGACTACAACGAGGTCTACAATAAATTCAGAGATAGAAAAACCGATATCCTAGTAGGAACCCAGATGCTTGCAAAGGGACTACATTTTCCTCATGTGACTGTAGTGGGAGTTGTATCTGCTGATTTAACAATAAACCTGCCTTTTTACAATTCCAACGAAAAGTCATATCAGCTTTTGACCCAGGTAAGCGGTCGTGCCGGAAGGGGAGACAAGGAAGGCAATGTATTCATTCAAACATACGACCCTGAGAATTACAGCATAGTGGATTCAAAAAACAATGATTATTTATCTTTTGTGAAAAAGGAGCTTTATCTGAGAAAGGAATTCAGATATCCTCCATATATAGACATTATGACAATAACAGTGTCTTCCATATATGAAGACAAGCTTAAGCAATTCATGGATAAAAAGTATTCGGAGCTAAAGGAGAATATGTCCAAGCTTATATCAGACAGAAGGATGCTTCTTTATAGCCCAATGAACAGCAATATATACAGACTGAACAAGAAATACCGCATATCAATAACTATGAAGTACAAAAAAAACGATGCAGAAAAAATTAAGATGAATTTAAGAAAAATAATGTTAAATAGAAGCTACAAGGATATGGAAATTTCGTTGGATCTCAATCCAACATTTATATAAGGAGAAGATTATGGCAATTAGAAAACTAAGAGTTGAAGGCGATTCGATGTTAAGAAAGAAAAGTAGGGAAGTAGAAAAAATTGATGGCAGACTTCTGGAATTGTTGAACGACATGCTTGAAACAATGTATGAAAATGACGGAGTGGGACTTGCTGCCGTTCAGGTTGGAATTTTAAGAAGAATAGTGGTAATAAATATTGGAGAAGGCCCTATAAAACTTATCAATCCTGTTATTGTTGAAAAGACGGGTAGCCAGATATTCACAGAGGGTTGTTTAAGTGTTCCTGATAAAAATGGAGACGTTGAAAGACCTGAAAAAGTTGTTGTTAAATATATGGATGAAAATGGTGAGAATCAGACTGTAGCTGGAGAAGGATTAATGGCTGTTTGTCTTAGCCATGAACTTGACCATTTAAACGGTATCTTGTTTATCGACAAGGTAATTGAAGAGGATATTAATGAGTAGGATAATCTATATGGGTACACCTGATTTCGCTGTACCGGCATTGGAAAGAATCTACAGTGCCGGTCATGAAGTTGTATTGGTGGTTACTCAGCCGGATAAGTCAAAAGGAAGGGGAAAGAAGATTCTCAAGACCCCTGTCAAGGAATCTGCTGAAAAATTTGGACTTGATATATTCCAACCTGAAAATGTGAACAGTAGTGAAAGCTTGGAGGTATTGACTTCGTATAATGTTGACTTCATAATAGTTACAGCATATGGACAAATATTGAAAAAGGAAATACTCGAGATCCCTAAATATGAATGCTTGAATATACATGCATCTCTTTTGCCTAAGTACAGGGGGGCTGCACCTATAAACTGGGTAATTCTAAAGGGTGAAAAAAAGACAGGTATAACTATAATGAAAATAGAAGAAGGTCTTGATTCCGGACCCATGTATTTGAAGAAAGAGATGGAACTTGACGAACAAATAATTGCAGGAGAGCTTCATGACAGACTTATGGTCATGGGTGGCGACATGATAGTTGAAGTTATTGAAGGAATACTTGATAATAAGCTTGTAGCAGAAGAACAGGACCATGAAAGTTCAACCTATGCATCCATGCTAAAAAAAGGCATGAGTATGATAGACTGGAATGACTTTGGTCTGAATATACACAATAAGGTTAGAGGGCTTGATCCCTGGCCTGGTTCAGTAATGCTGTACAAGGATAAAAAGGTTAAGATTTTTAATACTGAATATATTGTTGATAATCACAATATATTTCCTGGCACAATCGTTTCTGTAGACAGTATATCGATTAAGGTTGCTGTAGTAGATGGATTTCTTTTAATAAAGGAGATTCAACTGCCAGGCAAAAGAAGAATGGACATAAGGTCCTTTCTTGCTGGAAATGAAATTGAAATTGGTTATGAATTAAGAGGTGAATAATATGT
>JAUVAG010000003.1 GCA_030591825.1 Dethiosulfatibacter sp. | reverse complement strand
CGACAACGCCACATCGGCCGAATGAGCGTTAAACTATATCCTTTTTTATCTCTTTTTTAGTATATAATTCGCTTATTTCAAATACATCCAGGTCTTTATCTGGAATTTTATTTTCTATTACTGAGCAAAGTGCATCCACTGTCTCAAGATTTGTTAATAGTTCAATTCCATTTTCTACAGATTTTCTTCTTATCATGAATCCATCTCGTTTGGAGTCATTAGCTTTTGTAGGCGTATTTATTATCAATCCTACCTTTCCGCTTTGGATAAAATCAAGTATGTCATCTTTCTGTCCTATTTTATTAACCACAAGGGAGTCAACACCAACACTGCTTATCTCTTTACTTGTACCTTCCGTAGCAGCCATTTTGTAACCAAGACGGTTAAATCTTTTTGCCAATGATTTAATAATTTCCTTGTCCTTTGGCTTTACTGTAGCAAGTATGTATTTGTCTTTGTCAGGCATCTCCAATCCAGCTGCTATAAATCCCTTATACAATGCTTCTTCAAAGTTTTCAGCAAGACCAAGAACTTCACCTGTAGATTTCATTTCAGGTCCAAGGCTTACCTCAACACCTGAAATCTTCTGAGAAGAAAACACAGGAACTTTTACTACATAACTGTCTATGGTCTTGTACAGTCCTGTTCCATATCCCAGATCAGTCAGCTTTTCACCCATCATACATTTTACTGCAAGATCAACCATAGGCACTCCTGTAACCTTGCTTATGAAAGGTACTGTTCTACTTGACCTTGGATTTACTTCTATAATATATACCTCGTTGTCACATTCAATAAACTGTATGTTTATGATTCCCTTAACACCCATATTCTTGGCGATCTTTGTAGATATTTCAACAACCTTGTCTAATATTTCCCGACTCAAGGATACTGGTGGATAGATGGAAATACTATCACCTGAGTGAACACCTGCTTTTTCAAGGTGTTCCATTATACCAGGTATTAAAATGTTTGTACCATCAGATATTGCATCGACCTCAATTTCTTTCCCACTTAGATATTTATCTATGAGTACCGGATTTTTTTTATCCTTCTTAAATGCATTACTTAAATAGTTTACAAGCTCCTTGTCATCGTTTGTGATTTCCATTCCCTGTCCACCTAGAACAAATGAAGGTCTTACAAGTACAGGATATCCGATTTTACCAGCTGCTTTTTTGCCGTCTTCTACTGACCATACACCAACACCTTCTGGTCTAAGAATATCAAGTTCTTCAAGAAATGCCTCGAATTTTTCTCTATCCTCAGCAGTATCTATATGCTGTGATGTGGTTCCATATATTTTGATACCCTTCTTGTCTATAAACTTAGCAAGCTTGATTGCAGTCTGTCCTCCGAACTGAAGAATAACTCCGTCAGGATTTTCTTTAAGAATGATGTTGTAAACATCTTCTTCAGTAAGTGGTTCAAAATAAAGCTTGTCTGAAATATCAAAATCAGTACTTACAGTCTCTGGATTGTTGTTTATGATGATTGTTTCAACACCCATTTCCTTAAGGGAGAAGACACAATGTACACAACAATAATCAAACTCGACACCCTGTCCAATCCTTATTGGCCCTGAACCAATTACTATGATTTTCTTTTTATCTGAAACCTCTACCTCGTCAAATTGTTCATATGTCGAATAGTAATATGGAGATACAGCTTCAAATTCACCACTGCATGTATCAACAATTTTGTATGAAGGTACAATATCATTATCCAATCTAAGATTCATAATTTCATCAGCTTTGCATCCTACAAGTTGCGCAATACCCTTGTCTGAAAAACCATAATACTTGAGCTTTTTCAGCCATTCTGCAGTTAGATCTTCTTTATGTATTCTTCTTAATAGTTCTTCACTTTCTACAATATTAAGTATTTTATGTATAAAGAAATTATCAATTCCAGTTATTCCATTTACCTTTTCTATGCTATATCCTCTTCTTAACAGTTCCGCAGTTATATACAAAAGTTCGTCACAAGGCTTTTTCATTCTTTCTCTAAGATCTACGATTGACATTTTAGAATATTTTTCCTTTAACAGTGTATATTGTGAATTTTCAAGAGACCTTACAGCCTTGAGTAGCGCGGCTTCAAAATTGTTTCCTATTGCCATAACCTCACCTGTAGCCGCCATTTGAGTACCCAGACTCCTTATATCACTTTGGAGCTTATCAAATGGCCATTTCGGTATTTTGAGTACTACATAGTCAAGCACAGGCTCGAAACATGCAAAAGTCTTTTTAGTTACAGAGTTTTCTATTTCATCAAGGTAGTATCCAAGTGCGATTTTTGTAGCCACCTTCGCTATTGGGTAACCAGTAGCCTTTGATGCAAGTGCTGAAGAACGGCTAACCCTTGGATTGATTTCTATAACAACATAATCATAACTCTCAGGATGAAGTGCAAGCTGAACATTACATCCTCCCTCTATTCCTATTGCATTTATTATATCGAGAGATGCTGTTCTAAGCATCTGATACTCAACATCCGATAACGTCTGTGAAGGAGCAGCTACAATACTATCTCCAGTGTGAATTCCAACAGGGTCTATGTTTTCCATATTACATACTGTTATACAAGTCCCTTTTCCGTCCCTCATAACCTCGTATTCAATTTCCTTCCAGCCCTTTATACTTTTTTCTATAAGTACCTGACTGTTTGGGCTTAGGTTTAGTCCCTTTACAAGAATTTCCTTAAGTTCTTCCTCATCATCGACTATTCCTCCACCGGACCCACCAAGAGTGTAGGCAGGTCTTACTATTACAGGATATCCGATTTTAATTGAAGCTGCAATTCCTTCATCCATGGTTGTTACTATTTCGCTTTGTACAACAGGCTGGTTGATTTCCTTCATCAATTCCCTGAATAACTCTCTGTCTTCTCCAGCCTTTATTGCATCAATTGGAGTTCCGATAATATTAACTCCGTATTTTTTAAGTATTCCTGAATCAGATAGGTCCACTGCAAGGTTAAGTGCAGTCTGTCCACCCATTCCAGGGAGTACGCTGTCAGGCTTTTCTTTCTTTATAACTTTTTCGACAAATTCAAGTGTCAGAGGTTCAATATATACCTTGTCTGCAATCTCTTTGTCAGTCATTATTGTAGCAGGGTTGCTATTGATGAGGATCGTTTCTATTCCTTCTTCCCTCAACGCTCTGCAGGCTTGTGTTCCTGAATAATCAAATTCCGCCGCCTGTCCTATGATAATCGGGCCTGAGCCCAATACTAATACCTTCTTAATATTCTTGTTTATTGGCATATTATCCTCCTATACTATGCTTAAAAAGTCATCGAAAATGTAATTTGATTCATGTGGTCCTGGACATGCTTCAGGATGAAACTGTACGGACATAAGTTTCTTGTCCATGTTTCTTATTCCTTCAACAGTAAAATCGTTCATGTTTATATGTGTCACTTCAAAATCTTCAGGAATTGTATCCTTCTTCACTACATAACCGTGATTTTGAGATGTTATTGTCACTTTTTCAGTAAACAGATTTTTAACGGGATGGTTACTTCCCCTGTGTCCGTATTTCATTTTTTCCGTATCAGCTCCACATGCAAGGGCTATTACCTGATGTCCAAGACATATTCCTATAACAGGAAGCTTGCCGATTATTCCCTTTACATTTTCTATAACCTCTGTCAAATCTTTTGGATCTCCAGGGCCGTTTGAAAGAAATAGGCAGTCAGGATTTGTTTCCATAATGTCATCAATTGTAGAAAGTGCAGGTAGAACTGTTACCTTGCAGTTTCTTTCCTTAAAGGAGTTTACTATGTTTGTTTTAACTCCCAAGTCAAGTATTGTAACTTTTTTGCCGGTTCCTTCTATTGTAACCGAGTCCTTTCTAGTAACCTTTTTAACTGCATCTTCTACTGGGTTTTTCTTGAAATATTCAACAAGGTCGATTGTGTTTTCCTCAGTAACTATTATTCCCTTCATGGTACCGCTGTTTCTTATAAGCTTTGTCAGGTATCTGGTATCTATTCCCTGTATTCCTATGATTTTTTCCTCTTTAAGATAAGAGTTCAGCGACATCTCGTTTCTCCAGTTGCTGGGCTTATCGCAGAGCTCTCTGACTACAAAACCTTTAACCTTTGCACTTTCCGACTGGATATCGTCAAAATTGACTCCATAGTTTC
The DNA here is from genome assembly GCA_030591825.1 of Dethiosulfatibacter sp. GTDB lineage: Bacteria > Bacillota > Clostridia > Tissierellales > Dethiosulfatibacteraceae > Dethiosulfatibacter. Next base: position 11,358 of record JAUVAG010000003.1, on the reverse strand, counting down.
CTATTAGGGGGTAGGTCATTACTACAATCTGACCATAGTATGACGGATCCGTAAGTATTTCCTGATACCCTGTCATTCCCGTGTTAAAAACTACTTCTCCAAAACTTTCTTCCAAATATCCAAAGCACTTACCTTCTAATTCCACTCCATTTTCAAGAATTAATTTACCTTTCATATATCCTCCTACAAAAAAAATAGCAACTAACGGTATTTTAAATGTTTTTTAAAATACCGTAAATCGCCTTATTTTTAAAATAAATTTCTCTTCAATTTTTTTAGTCTTATTATTATATATCATCATTTTCTCCTTATCAGCATCTCGTACTAATTTAAAGGTTTTAAAGAATTTATCATATTTTTCCACAATTGTCAATAATTATTCAACAATTTCTTTGATTATATATTTACCATTTGTTAATTCAAGCAAAAACGATATATTTTCATTAATAAAATTACTGGAACTGTCTTGAAGCATTATATTAGTTTTTACAGTTACATACTCACCGTATTTATTATATTCATACTTTGAAATTTTATATGATACTATATCGAATCCGGTATTGTAAAAGATATTGCTAACTTCCGCCTCTGCAACATTATTAGGAATGTTTTTTACAATTATGGAATTCAGAAATTTTTCAACAGTATCTATTGGACTCAAGTAATCCTTGTATAGCAATGCATTGGTTGCTGTAAAAGGTGATTCTATGTTGAAATATCTATGGAAATAATCCGAACCATCGCTGTTTGTCAGTTTGACAAAATAAATGTTCTCATAGTTTGCAGCAGTGTTGATAATGGAATAAAGCATCAAACACTCCTCCATCTCATCAAGTTCAATACTGTTATCCAGGGAATACTCAATGAATACGGTATCCGATACGACGCTAATATTGAATATGTTCAGGTGTTCCATGGAAACGAAGCTTTCAGATTCCCTTGTTCTATTTTGCATTATATTAAGTGTTTCTTCTATTTCTTTCGCTTCATTTAAATCATAGACTCCGGAAAGCTCTGTAATTATACAGTTCATACTTTTACTAGGAAGATAAAGCTGCACATATACGTTCTCCTCCTCACTGAAAGGAGAAATTTTTATCACATCATCATTTTCACTTCTAAAGCATGATGTCATAAAAACAGCCATCAGAGCTAAAATCAAAATCATTACTTTATTTTTCATTAAAACTCCTTATACAATAGGCAGCCTGATATAAAAATCAGTACCTTCATCCATTTTACTCTTTACACTAATGGTTCCATGATGAAGATTTACAATCTGTTTTGATATGGACAATCCAAGACCAGTACCTCCAGTATTTCTTGACCTGGCCTTATCCGCCCTGTAAAATCTATCAAAAATATATTGAAGATTATCTTCAGAGATTCCTACACCTGTATCTCGGATACTGATAACCGCAAAGTCTTTTTCCTTGTAAACCTTGATATCAACGTTGCCGTTGTCCCTGGTATATTTGATTGCATTGTGTACTATGTTTATCAAGGCTTGTTTTATCTTGCCCTTGTCTATTTTTATCTGAATGCTATCATCTTCATAATAGTTTAAAGTTATATTCTTCTGATCTGCAAGAGGCTTTAGCTGCTCTATGATTTTTTCTATAAGATAATTGAGATATGCAGGTTGGTAATCAAGTACTAGTTGTTTTTTATCGATATCTACAAGTGAAAGAAGATCTGTTACTATTCTGTTAAGTCTGTCTACTTCATTGTTTATATCAATAAGAAACTCTCTGTAGACTTCTTCTTCAACCTCATCCTGCAATAGAAGACTTTCAGACAATAACTTAATAGATGATAACGGCGTCTTGAGCTCATGGGATACATTTCCCACAAATTCCTTTCTCTGCAGTTCAACCTCATTTAACTTCACACTCATACTGTTGAAGGAATTGGCAAGAACTTTGAATTCATCATTTGACTTTACATCAACCTTGTCTCCAAATTCTCCATTTGAAAGCTTGTTTATAACTGGATAAAATTTGGTTATTGGCCTCAAAAAATGGTTGGATATAAGAATAATCCCTATTATGATCAATATACCTTCAATTAGAACAATCATCCTGATTGTATCGTTAATGTCTACAAGATTATCGTAAAGATCGTTAATCGAATTGGATATAAAAATTCCACCATTAATTTCACTTTCATACTTTACAGGTACTGAAAGATACATGACGTTTCCTATTTCGTTGAAATAGTAATCATTCCAGTAAACATTTCCGTCAAGAGATGCATTTATCTCCTCTACATTTATGTTTCTAAACTTGAACTGATTGTTTGAATCCGAAAGTATCCTTCCAAACTTGTCATATATCATTATTCTGGAATCAAGGGACTTCGAATACTGCTGGGTCACATTGTCAAAATAAGTGCTGTATAGAGAGGCATCATAATTATGAAGGTAGTAGTCTATTTCCTGTCCAATTTCCCTACATGACATTTCAAGATTCTTCTTTCTGAATTCCAGCTGCCAGTTTAGCACATATTGGGGTATCAAACTTGTCAATAATATGAATAATATGACTATAAGCAATAAATAGGTGGAAAGCATCTTCCACCTAAAACTTACAAATCTATTCTTAAATTCTATTCCTAAAATAGTATCCAACTCCCCATTTCGTAAGGATATACTCATAATTGCTGGAATTCTTCTCTATCTTTTCCCTAAGTCTTCTTACATGAACATCAACAGTCCTTAAATCACCGAAGTATTCATAACCCCAAATAATTTCAAGAAGCTCTTCTCTGGTAAATACTTTTCCAGGATTTGTAGCAAGAAGAATCAGTAAATCGAATTCCTTGGCTGTAAGGTTTACTTCCTTGCCATTTACAGTAACTTTTCTTCCAAGGTTATTTATAATAAAATCATCTACATAAATAATCTGTTCTCCAAGCTTTGTTTCCTTTGAGTTCGATCTTCTAAGTATTGCCTTTATTCTTGCCTTTAGTTCGAGTATGTTGAAAGGCTTAGTCATATAGTCGTCCGCGCCATATTCAAGCCCAAGTATCTTGTTCATATCCTCGCCTTTTGCCGTCAGCATGATAATCGGAACATCAGATCTTTCCCTTATTCTCTGACAAACTTCAAGTCCGTCAATTTCAGGAAGCATAAGATCAAGTATAATTATATTGAATTTTTCCTTGCTTTGCTTTTCAAGAGCTTCCTTTCCATCATAAGCAACTTCTGTGAAGTATCCATCCTGCTCCAGACTGTATTTTAATCCTTTTACCAATAACGGTTCATCATCTACAATTAATATTTTGTTACTCATATTTTCACCTCGTTGTATTATTATTACTATTATAAATCATTTTTCAATAAATTAATAATTTTTGTTTACCAAAGGATCCTATCATTATCCATACGTTTAGTAAATTTTATTTTATCAAGATATTCCAAAATGACTACTCCCTTGTTTCTGTTTGTATTCAAAAGGTCCCTTATTTCTGCTACAGAAATCGAACCATTGCTCTGTATATATCCTGTTGTTATTTCCTTTATGACATCAATATACTCATTCTTTATAACGTATTCATTATTTATAACTGAAACAACTCCACCAGTTTGAAGATATTCAAGTATTGAAAAATCCTCGTCTTCTTCCCTTATGGCGTCTTTTTTTACAATCATATCATCCTTTTCAAGAAGTTCTGTTACATTTTCAAGTATCGAACTTTGTTCTGTGGAAAATTCAGGTTCATACCCATATATTCTAATAAACTCATTTTGCATTTCAACAAGTTCATCCTTTTCCATGTCCCTTAGAACCCTGTTAAAAAGTGAATTATTCAAGTCAAATGAAACCGAACTTATCAAAGTTTCCTTATTTATTCCAGGCTTCAAGTTGAAGCTATTATGATATCTTGTCACCTTTAACAATACTTCATTTTTAATCTTTTCATAATTTTCGGATGTCATGTATAACTCCTTGCGGTTATCCTCGTAACATCTTATTCTTCCAGATTCTACAAGTTCCTCAAGTATGCTCTCCAGGTGGTAAATATCCATTGAAAACATTCTATACAAGTAATTCTTTTCAACTACAATAAACTTTTCCCTTATGAATTCATATATTATCTCGTTAAAATCCTCACCCGATTTAATATTTGAAGATTCTATTGCCGCCTCACTGTTTGTCTTGTGTTTTATTGCAAATGGATCTATTATCTTTCCTCCTCCTATGGTTTCAAGGGGAGAATAAAATCTTACAACAAAATAATCACCGAATTTAACTGAAATATCTTCATCAAATCTGATCTGCGCTGTTGATACTTCGCCGGGATTCAATTCCTTTCTTCCAAAAATAATCACCGTCCCTACCGTCTCCATTGTACCTACAAAGAAATGAACCTTGCTTCCGTTTTTTATTATTCTATTTGAATCATCAAGATTTTTCAACTCAACATCTATTATATTGCTTCTAAACACACTGTCCTTTTCTGCAAGAAGGTCTCCACGCTTGATTTCAGACTTGGACAATGATGCAATGTTTATTGCCGCTCTCTGTCCAGCATAAGCTTTCTCTGTATCTACGCCGTGCACTTGTATGTTTCTAACCTTGGCACTTGTCTCATGTGGATAGAGAACAAGTTCATCGTTCAAATTCACACTTCCTTCAATGATGGTTCCAGTAATTACTGTTCCTATGCCCTTAAGTGTAAAAACCCTGTCTACAGGAAGTCTGAAGGGCTTGTTGTCATCCCTCGGAACAACCTTATCTGAATATTCGTTTATCATAGACTTTAGCTTGTCGATTCCATCACCCGTTTTGGAAGAAACCTCCACGACAGGTGCATTTTCAAGAAAGGTATTAGTGAAATTGTCCTTGATGTCGTCAACTACAAGCTCCAGCATTTCTTCATCTACAATATCTTTTTTTGTTATTACTATAATTCCGTTTTTTATTCCAACCAAATTGAGAATATTTAGATGTTCAATAGTCTGAGGCATCACCCCTTCATCAGCTGCAACTACAAACAGTATGAAGTCCATTCCAACAACACCTGAAAGCATGTTGTTCAAAAACTTTTCATGTCCTGGAACATCTATTATTCCAACCTTGTTGCCGTTGGAGAGTTCAAAAAAAGAAAATCCCAGATCTATGGTTATTCCCCGTTCCTTTTCCTCTTTGAGCCGGTCGGTATCAAAACCTGTAAGCGCCTTAATCAAAGTTGTTTTACCATGGTCTATATGTCCCGCAGTACCTATAATAATGTTTTTCATATTTTCACCTGTTATTCTAATATTCTGTTAACTTCTTCTGCTATGATTTCATAATCATCATCAAAAACAGTCCTCATATCCAGTATTACCCTGTCTTCATTAATCCTTGCTACTATTGGTATTTCCAGACTTCTAAATTCCCTGTCTATCCTTGATGCATTGGTCTTATCAGGATATAAGGCAACAGCATAACTGTCAAGTAATTCCTCAGGCAGTGAACCGCCTCCAATTTTGGATTTACACTTTTCTGTTTTAACATTTGCAGAAGGATTCTTGTCCTTTATCATCTTATAAAGCTTTTCAGCCTTGAACTTGATTTCCTCTTCTGGCTGTATAATCATTCTTAATGTTGGAATTTCCTTCAATGCCTTAGACTCAAGAAGATATTTCCTACAAACACTCTCAAGTGATGCAAGGGTAAACTTGTCTACTCTCAAAGCCCTTGTAAGCTGATTTTTCTTCATCCTTCCAACAAGTTCCTTGTTTCCAAGAATTATTCCTGCCTGTGGTCCTCCAAGAAGCTTGTCACCGCTGAATGTAACCACGTCCACACCTTTTTTCACGCATTCATGGACCGTAGGCTCGTAAGCAATATTGAACTTACTTAGATCTACCATAGTTCCGCTTCCCAGGTCTTCCATGACAATTATGTCCCTTTCTTTGCCCAACTTTACCAGATCTGCTGAATCGACATTCTTTGAAAATCCTATTACTTTGTAATTGCTGGTATGAACCTTTAAAATCACTCCAGTATTTTCACTTATTGCATTTTCGAAATCCACAAGATGAGTTCTATTGGTAGTACCTACCTCTACAAGCTCGGCACCTCCCATTCTCATGACTTCAGGAATCCTGAAACTACCTCCTATTTCAACAAGTTCTCCCCTGGATACAATGGCTTCCTTTCCAGATGATAGAGTATTGAGGGCAAGAATAACAGCTGCAGCATTATTGTTCACAACTAGAGCTGCTTCAGCACCTGTCAAAAGGCAAATAACATCCTCCACTATATTGTATCTTGATCCTCTTTCCCCTTTTGAAAGGTCGTATTCAAGATTTGTATAATGGGTGAGAATATCCTTTATTTCATTAAATATATCTTCTGATAGCACCGATCTTCCAAGGTTTGTATGGACTACTACACCAGTGCAGTTTATAACTCTTTTCAAATTGCTGGAATAAATCGAGTCCAGCCTGTCGAGAATAGTTTTATCAATGTTTTCAATGCTTTTTTCAAGTTTTTTCAAATCATCGGAGCTGGATATTTCTGACCTTAAACCATCAAGATACTTTCTGATAATTCCCACTACAATCTTTTGATCAATTTTTTTAAGATAATCCTTGAATTCCTTTTTTTCGATCATGGAATCAACTTTTGGGATTTTTCTATACAATTCTTTTTTCATTTCTACTCCATCATTTTAATATTATGCCGTATTCAGATTTTTTAACCACTTTGCCTATCACTTTTAAGAAATCATATTTTTCTATCATTTCTCTGTTTTCCATGGGTATGGAAACAAGCAAGCCTCCGGAAGTCTGAGGATCATAACAAATATCTGTTATAAGTTCTTCCTTAAAACCATTTTCTTGTATTTTGTTTTCATAATAATCTCTGTTGCTGTATGCACCTGCTGGTATAAGTCCCATTGATGCATATTCAAGTGCCTCTCCTATAACTGGTATTTTATTCATTTCAAGTTCCAATGTAACCTCACTGTTATCAGCCATTTCTATACTGTGGCCAAAGAGACCAAAACCAGTGATATCTGTACAGGCATTGGCCGAAAGTTCGATTGCAGCTTCAGCAGCCTTGTCATTGAGAGATGTCATAATGTCCACGGCCTCCCTGTAGGTTTCATCACTGCACATTTCACCCTTGATTGCAGTATTTACAATTCCAAGACCCAAAGGTTTTGTAATAGCAATTATATCACCTTCCCTCGCTCCACTGTTCAAGAGAATGTTTTTTTCCTTAACTATACCCATGACAGAAAGCCCGTATTTGGGCTCGTCATCATCTACTGAATGACCTCCCGCAAGTACCGCTCCTGATTCTTTAACCTTGTCTGCTCCACCCTTGAGAATCTCTGAAAGAACTTCAGGATCAACACAATTCGGAAAACATACTATGTTCAGCGCAAGAACAGGTTTTCCTCCCATGGAATATACGTCACTAAGAGAATTCGCAGCGGCAATCTGTCCAAATGTATATGGATCATCCACTATTGGAGTAAAAAAGTCCAATGTCTGTATCACGCAGTTATCGGCATCAATTTTATATACAGCTGCATCATCTGCCTTACCAAGGCCAACGATGAGTTTTTCATCTTCAAAAGTTGGTAATTTACTCAAAACTTGAGCAAGGGTTTCAGGCCCCAATTTGGCTGCTCAGCCAGAGCTTTTTGTCATTTGAGTCAATTTAATATCTTTAATGCTCATATATTTCTCCTATAAATTTAATATGAATATTTCGGGATATGATATCCTCCAATAATTAATCCCTTCAAATAAGTAAGACTAGTATTTATTTCACTTTAATTAGATCCTTTATCTGATTAAACTTACCATCGGCTATTCCCGATACCTTCTTGATATCTTCTATGCAAGAAAAACATTCCTCATTTTCCCTGTATTCAATGATTCGTGCAGCAATAACTTCACCTATTCCAGGAAGAGATTCAAGCTTAGTCGTGGTAGCTGTGTTGATATTAATAATTCCATCTTTTGCTTCATTATCAGCATCTATTGAATCTCCATTTGCACTGATTGTAGCAAGAACTATTTCTTCACCCTTTTCTGGAATATATACCTTTTGTTCATCATATAGTTTTTCGGCTCTGTTTATAAACCTTGTGTCTGCATTTTCTTCAAGGCCTCCCGCTGTTTCTATGAGCATACAGAGTCTGGTTCCTACAGGAAGCTGGAATGTTCCTGGATTGTTAATAGCTCCGTCAATATCCACAAATATTAACTTACTTTCAAGTTCTATAGAATTTTCAGATTCTTCATCATAAACACTTTCTGTTTCATCATCCACAGATACTGTTTCATCAAGATTATCTACATTTCTTTCAATTGAATCGGCTATGTTGTCAGTTTCTCTGTAGTATAATCCATATAGTGCAGATCCTAAAAGTACGACAGCAATAATAATTATTAAAGTCCTTCTTTTTAAATAATCCATATCAATCCCTCTATTACCTGAATTTTGCTAAATAAACATTCGCTAACTAATATATAATAACAAAAAAAATAAGAACTTACAATTTTAATAAATTTTTGATATACTATTTTAAGTTTGACATATATGGAGGTGCTTATGAAAAAAACTTTTAGCTTAATAATTTTACTACTTATGATGACAATGGTTAATACCTTTGGTATAGATAATCTTGAATGTAATTCTTCAATTTTGGTTGATAGTGAAACCGGAAAGGTTCTTTACAGCAAGAATCCTGACAAGATCAAGTTCCCGGCCAGCTTGACAAAGCTTATGACTGCTGTTGTTGCAGTTGAGAATGGAAATCTTGATGACATATATACTGTCGATGATGAAACACCATTTACAATAGACGGTAGTCATATTGCCCTTGAACCCGAGGAAAAACTCACATTGGAAGATCTTCTTCACGGCCTTCTGATTCCATCGGCCAACGATGCAGCAGACGTAATTGCAATAAACAGCGCTGGATCTGTAGAGAGCTTCGTTGAAAAAATGAACGAAAAAGCTGTTGAACTTGGTATGACAAATACAAATTTCGTAAATCCTCACGGACTACACGATGAATCGCATTATACTACAGCTTCGGACCTTGCAAAGCTTGCAATCTATGCTTATGATAATGAGATTATAAGAAACATAGTAAATAAAAAACACTATACCATACCTATCACAAATATTAAAGAAAATGAAAGGCTTTTGAACACTACAAACAGACTATTCATTGGAACGGGATACGGTAATCAAATAATAATAGACGGCAAATACAGAGACATCAAATATGAAGGTGCTACAGGGATGAAAACAGGATACACACCCCAGGCAGGAAGCACATTCATAGGTTCAGCAGAACAAGACGAACTCACACTTATTACTGTAGTACTTGACGGTTATATAACAGAAGTATATTCAGATACAGTCAAACTCCTTGATTACGGGTTTAATAATTTTGAAAGAATAAGCCTGGTTGAGACCAATACATATGTAGACAGCGTAGAAATTATTGGAGCTAATGTTAACAAGATACCCCTTATTACCGAAAACAGCCTGTCAAGCATAATAGAAAAAAATGAAGCCTCCCTTATAACCAGTAAGATTATAATGGAAGAGTTTACTCTTCCTGTAAAAAAAGACCAGTCCGTTGGGAAGTATGAATTTCTTGTTGATGGCGAGGTTATAGGCTCTGTAAATCTCTACACGCCAATTAGAATCAACGAATTCAAACCTGTAAATACCCGGGCTATAGTTGTAAAAACTGTATTAGCGATGGTTCTTGTAATCGTGGGGCTACTTCTTGTTTTGAGGTTCTACTTCGCCATAAGGGTATGGAATGTTAGAAAAACAAGAAAAGCAAAAAAATGAAAACTGGAATTTAATTCCAGTTTTCAATACCATAATCTTCAACATCAATATCTGTTCCTTCCACCCAAAGCTTTTCAAGATTATATACATATCTTTCATCCCTGTGGAAAATATGCACTACTGCAAATCCATAATCAAGTAATATCCATCTCTTTGTTTGATATCCTTCCTTGTGTATTAGCTTAATGCCAATCTTTGACATCTTGTTTATTATCTCATCAGCTACTGCTTCTCCCTGTTTTTCATTATTGACTGAGCAGATTATAAAACAGTCTGCAATTGTTGATATGTTTGAAATATCTATTACACTAAAGGAATAAGCCTTCTTTTCATCACATGCTTTTAGTATGGTCTCTATTTTTTCTTTGTTTTCTTCCATAATTTCCTCCTATTTTCTATCTTTTTCCAGCCATTCAAGGCATTCAATAGTATTCGTGTGTATCTCTGTTTTATTACTTCTCAAATAACTGCAGGTGTTTCCAAGGGACATCATCATGGCTTCATCGAGATCTTTCACAGACATTTTTCTTATCTCCTTAACACCTTCATATTCCCTTTTAGGTTCTATTGCATCAGCCAGATATATTATTTTTTCAAGGATAGACATGTCTATCCTACCCGTTGTGTGGTATCTTACAGCATTGAGTATGTCAATGTCAGTAATACAAAATCTGTCATAGGCTATATACCTACCCAAAATAGCATGGTGAAGGTTTGTATTTAAACCTGAATCAGAATCAAGGATTATATTTCTTCTTTTAAAATGCTTTTCAAGATTAGTACAATCTTTAAGCCTGCCACAATCGTGAAGAATTGCAGCAATCCTTGTTCTCTTGACCGGCACTCCATGGACAAGAGCAAGTTCCACTGCTGTTTCCATAACTCTAAGTGAATGACTGAACCTTTTTCTACCTATGGAATCAATTAAGGGTCCTTTGAATATTTCTATACTCATTTTTCTTTTTTCTCTTTATAGAGACCGTTTTTCAATATATACTGTTCAACTGTTTCTGGAAGAAGATATTTAACAGGTCTGTCTATAGATATCCTGTTTCTGATATCTGTTGATGATATATGAAGCTGTGGAACCATTGTAATAAAAATCTCTCCACCGTATTTATCAGTTATTGCCTTGATTTTCTTATCCAAACCTTCCACTATATATCCTGGTCTGTTCACCGCAATGAAGGTACAGCGAGATAGAATCTCTTCTGTATTTTTCCATGTGGGAAGATCAAGGACTGCGTCAGTTCCCGTAATAAAATAAAACTTGTCATCCTCGTTTCCAGAAGTAAGTTCTTTTACTGTATCAATAGTATATGAAACTGTGGATTTTGTGGCTTCGATATCTGAAACGTCAAAATCTGGATTTGTCATTGTTGCAAACTGAGTCATCATATATCTGTGAAATGAAGAAGTCAGTCCTTTAACAAATTTGTGGGGTGGAGTACCCGTAGGTATGAATATTATCTTGTCCATGTCATACAGAGACAATACTTCATTCGCTATAACCAAATGTCCGTTGTGG
>JAUVAG010000345.1 GCA_030591825.1 Dethiosulfatibacter sp. | reverse complement strand
CTAAGAGTATTACGGGACCAATCAAGGATGTAACCAAAAAGGCAAGGGAAATGTCCAAGGGTAACTTCGACCAAATTGTAGATGTCAAGTCAAATGATGAAATAGGACAGCTTGCAATGATGTTCAATTTCCTTACGAAGGAACTTAAGAAAAACATATCCAGCCTGCATCAGGAAAAAAGCAAGATGGAAACAACCTTCAACTATATGGCTGATGGAGTAATAACCTTCGATATGGAGGGAAGGATCATCCATGCTAATCCTGTTGCAAGAGAAATACTTGAGATAGATGATGAAAAGGAAACCGATGGGGAAACGATATTGAGGAATATCGATTATCAGCTTACCAATGAGGTTCTGAAAGACCATGATTTCCTGGGAAGCTCCATCATCAATATAGACGACATGATATACAATATAAACTACGCTCCCTTCAAGAACGAAATGGAGGAAATAGGCGGGGTTATATTTGTTATGCAGGATATTACAGAGCAGCAGAGGCTTGACGACATGAGAAAGGAATTTGTTGCAAATGTGTCCCATGAGTTGAAAACGCCAATAACCACGGTGAAAAGCTATACGGAGACCCTTCTTGGAGGAGCTCTTGACGATAGAGAAACCACTGAAAGCTTTCTTAATGTAATACTTAATGAAAGTGATAGGATGGACAGGCTTGTAAAGGACCTTTTAAGGCTGTCTAGAATGGAATTTCAACAGGCTAAATGGAACAAGGTGCCATTGAATCCATGCTCCGTACTTGAGGAAACGGTAGAGAAGCTCAAAAACAGGGCTGATGATAAAAATCAAAACCTTGTATACAACTGCGGTATTGAAGAATTTAAAGTCATGTTCGACAAGGATGGACTTGAACAGATATATCAAAACATCATAGGGAATGCCATAAAGTATACTCCAGAAAATGGTGAAGTTCTAATAGGTTGTCAAAGAGAAGAAGATTACATAGTAGTTGAAATAGTGGACAATGGGATAGGAATACCAGAGGAAGACATAAAGAGGATATTTGAGAGATTCTATCGAGTGGACAAGGCAAGGTCCAGGGAAATGGGAGGCACTGGACTAGGGCTTGCCATTACCCGACATATTGCCGAAGCCCACCACACTATCATAGAGGTCGACAGCACCATGGATAATGGAACCAAGTTCAGAATAGTTATGCCTCTAACTATAAGTGGTGGCAGTAATGTATAAGGAGAAGATTAAAAATTTAATTCTTATACTGCTTGTATCCTTTGCTATATTCCTTTCATCGCAGGTGTGGCTGAAATTTTCCTTTGAAAACTATGGCAATACTGTAAATGTTGAACTTCCTGAGTCCATATATCTCTGGGATAAAATAAGACCTGCAAAATTCGTTCTTACAGACGGAAAAGAATACAGGATACATAATTCCGAGTGTTGTGTAGAAATCTGGGATGTGTTCGTAGAAAGCATTGGAGACATAGTAAGATATACTGAATTTGAAGGAGTTGTTGAAGAGGAAGGGATTGAAAACAGAAGTATTAGAGTGGAGTTTGACAATCCAATACCTACTGTTCTTTTCATTGAAGGAATGGAGACCAACAATAATAGGCTTCAGAGCCAGGTAGAAAACATCAAGTGGATTTCTTACGATTTTGATCAGGATGTTTTTCTAATAAACGACGGAAAAGAAACCTATAGCTTTACTATGGAATCAAAAACCGAAGATCTTTTTACAGTTTATAGCAAGGCTATAGGATATGCGAGGGAAAAATATTCGGGAACATATGTGTCGGACTATGGATACAATGATATTCCTATTTCCACCAGCGAGGTGACACTGAATCCCGTTTTTGTAAAGTCGGAAATAGACATAGGCGATACTGAACAGATTGAAGAGATAGCAAAAAATTATTTTGAAGAAAATTTTGACTATGTAAGAAAAAGCGTTGACAGTACAGGAAGCGTAAACTATATATTTAAGAATGAAAAAGTGCTGAAAATCAACAAGGATGGACTCCTTGAGTTTTACGATTCAATTGACAGTTCCCTTGAAAGAAGTGACGTATACGAGTCCTTTAAGATTGCACTGTCTTTCATGGATGATTTTCTGGGATTCCCGGAAAATGCATATCTCAGTGAAGTGGAACTCTTTCAGAAAGATGGAGAATATGGATACAGCTACATATTCTCCTACAACTTGTTAAACAAGCCTATAATCTTCAGTCAGGTAAGGAATGAAAAGGCAATACAGATAGATGTCCTTGGAAGCAAGGTTGTACTTTATAAAAGGTTCATAAGAGTTGTGGACTTTTCCATGGAGGCTAATATGGAAGAGGTTGAGGTGCTGTCTCCAGATGAGATAATCAGTAAAAATATTGATTTTATTACTAATCTTTACCTGGAAAGAAGTGGTGGAGGCGAAGAGGAATTTGAATTTACAAAAAGCCACATACTAAATTCCATCTACAGCATAGAACTGGCATATTTTGATCCTTCAAGAAAGCTCAAAGACCAGCTTTTGAGAACGGTATGGGTAATACGAACTACAGACAGACAGTATGTATTCAATGCAATATCGGGAGCAATAATTGAAGAAACCGTTGCAGGGCT
>JAUVAG010000032.1 GCA_030591825.1 Dethiosulfatibacter sp. | reverse complement strand
TTCAAACTTTGCCTTAAAAGGCTTTGAAAGCAGACATAACCTGAAGTATTGGAATAGAGAGGAATACCTTGGTCTTGGACTGTCGTCACACTCATGTATTGACGAGGTGCGTTTTTCAAACACTCTTGACCTTAATGAATATTTGAAAAACATTGATTCGGGTAATCTTATCTATGAAACAGTAGAGGAAATAGATGAAAGTGAATCGGAATGGGAATACATGATTCTTGGTCTGAGAAAAACTTCGGGAATATCATATAAAGATTACAAAAACAATATTAAAAAGAATTTGACTTATTTTAATGAAAAAATTGAAATATTGGTTGAAAAAGGGCTTGTTATTAATGAGGGAAAGTCAATCAGACTCACAGAGAAAGGTCTTGATTTATCAAACACGGTGTTTATTGAATTAATGCCAGATTAAATCTTATGAAAAATGCACATTGGTATTGACAAAACCAATAGTTAGTAGTATCTTATTGCTATGAGCTTAGCACTCATCCGGGCAGAGTGCTAACAGAGGAGCTGATAAAATGGAATTAAATGATAGAAAAATCAAAATATTGAAAGCCATAGTCAGCAGTTATATTCACGAAGGTGAAGCCATTGGTTCCAGAACTATTTCTAAGAAATACGATCTTGGTATAAGTTCTGCAACTGTAAGGAATGAAATGTCAGATCTTGAAGAATTGGGATTTTTAGTTCAACCCCATACTTCTGCCGGAAGGGTGCCAACTGACAAAGCCTACAGACTTTATGTAGACAAAATCATTAGAAACAGTTCAATGAACAAATACAATGAACAGATAAAGAAAATTCTTCAGGGAGAAATTGATGAAATGGAAAAATTCATCAGAAATTCAGCGAGAATTTTATCACAGTTTACGAAATACACATCCTTTGTAATGACGCCACAGCTTAAGGAATCAAAGCTTAAGAGGATACAACTTGTACCAATTTCGGAAAACAAGTTATTGATGGTCATTGTAACTGAAAACAACCTTGTGAAAAATGTAATACTTAATATGAAGATACCAGTACCAGAGGACCAGATGAATAGGATTTCAAATCTTTTGACGCAAAAGCTTGAAGGAAGGCAATTGAAATCTTTGGACAAGGATTTGTACAACCATATATCGAAAGAGATTTATTCAATCAGAGAATCTTTTGATGATAAATTTGACGATGTGTTTATGCTTCTTCTCAATACCATGAAGCAATATGAAAAGGTTGATGTATATTACGATGGATTGACAAATATTTTAAATTATCCAGAATACAGTAATACTGAAAAAGCCAAAGAGCTTCTTTCCTTCATGGAAGACAAGAAATCAATGGCAAGTGTTCTCATGGATGAAACCGGGGAGGATCTGGCAGTATCCATTGGAAATGAGAACAAATACGATGAAATCAAACAGTGCAGTGTAGTTTCAGCCACATACAAGCTTAATGGTATGATCATAGGCAAGATAGGGTTAATAGGACCTACACGGATGGATTATAAAAATGTAATATCCATGGTTAAGGCACTGTCCTTAAATGTCAATAGACTAATAGAGGAAAATTATATAGATATAGCAAGGAGTGATACAGATGAGCAAAAAAGAAAAGGATGAGGTAATAGAGGAAGTGTCTGAAGAAATTAAAGACATGGAATCTAAAGAAGCAGATGAAATTGAAGAAGTAGAAGTAGAAGAAATTGAAGAAGAAGAAATCGAAGAAGAAGAAAGTCAGGTAGAAGAACCTGAAGAGGAAAAAGACGATATGAATACAAAACTTTTAAGACTGCAGGCTGACTTTATCAACTACAAGAACAGGGCTGACAAGGAAAAAACGAGAATATATTCATCAGCCATTGAAGATGTAGTTTGTGAAATGCTTACAGTTCTAGATAATTTTGAAAGAGCACTTGATGCACCTGATGACAATGGCAGCTTCAAGGAAGGTGTACAAATGATATTTGACCAGTTTAAACAAACCCTTAACAAAAGAGGTTTGGAAGAAATAGATGCTTTGGGTGTCGGTTTCGACCCTGCATTGCACCACGGAGTAATGTCCGAAGATGTCGAAGACACAGAAGCAGACATAGTACTGGAAGTTTTACAAAAAGGATACAAAATGAAAGAAAAAATAATCAGACCAAGCATGGTTAAAGTTTCTAGATAACATTAAGGAGGATTAAGATGAGTAAAGTAATAGGAATTGATTTAGGTACAACGAATTCATGTGTTGCAGTAATGGAAGGTGGAGAAGCGGTTGTTATTCCAAATGTAGAAGGCAAGAGAACTACTCCTTCAATAGTAGCATTTACAAAAGATGGTGAAAGACTGGTAGGTGAAACTGCCAAAAGACAGGCGGTTACTAACCCCGACAATACTATTGCGTCAATAAAAAGACATATGGGAACAGATCATAAGGTTTCAATAAACGGTAAAACATATACACCACAGGATATTTCGGCTTTTATTCTTCAAAAATTGAAGGCAGATGCTGAAAGCTATCTTGGCGAAACAGTAAATGATGCTGTAATCACAGTACCTGCATATTTCTCTGACAGTCAAAGACAGGCAACAAAGGATGCAGGAAAAATAGCAGGACTAAATGTTAAAAGAATTATAAACGAGCCTACTGCAGCTTCTTTGGCTTACGGTATAGACAAGGAAGACACTATGCAGACAATAATGGTATTCGACCTTGGTGGAGGTACATTTGATGTATCAATCCTTGAAATAGGCGAAGGAGTATTTGAGGTCAAGTCTACAAACGGAATTAATCACCTTGGTGGAGATGATTTCGATGAAAGACTTGTCAACTTTATAGCTGAACAGTTCAAGAAAGAGAACGGAGTAGATCTTAAGAAGGACAAGATGGCTCTTCAAAGACTTAAGGAAGCTGCAGAGAATGCAAAGAAGGAATTGTCGTCGACAATGTCTTCAAACATAAATCTTCCGTTTATTACAGCTACTCAGGAAGGACCAAAGCACATGAACATGGACATTTCAAGAGCAAAGTTCAATGAAATGACAAGTGAACTTGTAGACATGACGAAGGATCCTATAAGAAAGGCTCTTGCAGACGCAAAGCTAACTGCTTCAGACATTGACAAGGTAATACTTGTAGGTGGATCAACAAGAATACCTGCAGTACAGGACGCTGTTCAGAAACTTACAAGCGAGCCTCATAAAGGGGTTAATCCTGACGAGTGTGTTGCTCTTGGAGCTGCAATCCAGGGTGGAGTTCTTACTGGAGAATTCGGAAATGAAATTCTTCTTGTAGACGTTACTCCTCTTTCTCTAGGAATAGAGACTCTTGGATCAGTTGCAACCAATCTTATAGAAAGAAATACAAGAATACCAACAAAGAAAAGCCAGATTTTCTCTACAGCGGCAGACAACCAAACAGCTGTTGATATACATGTTCTTCAAGGTGAAAGACAGATGGCTTCAGACAATATTTCATTGGGAAGATTCCAGCTTACAGGAATACCACCTGCACAAAGGGGAATTCCTCAAATAGAAGTAACATTCGACATTGATGCCAATGGTATAGTTAATGTTTCAGCTAAGGACAAGGGAACTGGTCAAGAGCAGAAAATAACTATAACTGCATCTACAAACCTTTCAGATAAAGAAATTGACAAAAAGGTTAAGGAAGCGGAGCAATTTGCAGAAGATGACAAGAAGAAAAAAGAAGATATAGAAGTTAGAAATAATGCAGACAACATGATTTATCAGACAGAAAAAAGTATGAAAGACCTTGGAGACAAGCTTTCTGCTGAAGAGACTGCATTGACTAATGGACAAATCGACGAACTTAAAAAAGCGATAGAATCAAATGTAACTGAAGACATCAAGGCAAAGCTTGATTCACTTACAGAAGAATTCAATAAGCTTGCACAAAAAATATATCAAGAAACAGCACAGGAACAGGCTGCTCAAGAGGGACAACCACAGGATGCAGGTGCAGCAGAAGAAGCAGAAGACGTTGTAGATGCAGAATATGAGGTCGTAGATGATGATGATGACGAAGAGAGTCAAAGCTAAATCTTTGGATTTAGCTTTACTCTAGTCCATATTTTAATGGTGGTGAATAAATGAGTAGTAAAAGAGATTATTATGATGTACTTGGTGTCGGAAAAGATGCGGACAATGCAGATATAAAGAAGGCATTCAGGAAAAATGCGAAAAAGTACCATCCTGACTTAAATCCTGACAATCATGAATCGGAAGTCAAATTTAAGGAAGTTAATGAAGCATACGAAGTGCTCAGCGATGAAGAGAAAAGAGAAAAATATGACAGATTCGGACATTCTGCATTTGAAAACGGCGGACAGGGACATGGTGGTGCCGGTGGATTTGGCGGAGCAGGTGGATTTGAAGATATTTTCGGTGATATTTTCGGCGATGTGTTCGGAGGCGGAGGAGCTAGACAAAGAAGACAGGGGCCTAGAAAGGGTGCTGATCTCAAGATAAGGCTCAATATCTCCTTTGAAGATGCTGCCTTCGGTACGAAAAAAGAAGTTAAGGTCTCAAGAATGGAAACATGTTCACACTGCAGTGGAGATGGTGCAGAACCAGGAACATCCAGGAAGACCTGTACAACATGTAATGGTGCGGGAAGTGTAAGAACTGTTCAGAATACACCTTTCGGACAATTTGCTAATGTGAGTACTTGTCCTACCTGTAAAGGTAGTGGAAAGATAATAGAAGAGCCTTGTAATGTTTGTCACGGTGCAGGGAAGGAAAAGATAGCAAGAAAGATAACAATAAATATACCAGCAGGAGTGGATTCCGATTCAATCATACCTTTGAGGGGAGAAGGAAACCACGGAGAAAAGGGAGCACCTCCTGGAGACCTTTATGTTTACCTAGGTGTTAAGCCCCACAAATTCTTCAACAGGGATGGATATGATATCTGGTACGATATGCCTGTATCATTCGTTACAGCTTCTCTTGGTAATACTGTTGAAGTACCAACTCTTGAAGGAAAGGTAAAATACCAAATTCCAGAAGGAACGCAGACAGGTACTGTATTCAGACTTAGAAACAGAGGTATAGAACATCTTAGAGGTGGAGGAAAAGGCGACCAGTATGTAAAAGTTGTAATAAATACTCCAACAAAGCTTACAGATAAGCAGAAAGAGATATTGATGAGTTTTGCAAAAGAATTCGGTGAAAAAATCGAACCTCATAAAAAAGGAATATTTGATAAAGTAAAAGATGCTTTTAGTTAGGAGAGTGCAGTTATTTGAAATGGATTGAAATTGTTATAAAAACCACTTACGAGGCAAAGGAAGCTGTTACAAACATACTTCATGAAGCAATGGTTGAAGGTATTGTCATAGAAGATCCCAATGATATTCTTAACCTTTTGAAGGAAGATGAAAAATGGGACTATCTTGATGAAGATCTGGCCAAGGACTATTATGATGGTGTTGTAATCAAGGGCTATTTTGAACATGATGACAGTTGGAATGAGAAGAAGGATTTTATCAAGGAAAGAATAAACATGCTGCCCAGATATGATTTAGATATAGGTTCTACTGAAATTGAAGTTCAAGACATAGCGGACAGAGATTGGAACAGTGAGTGGAAGAAGCATTTCAAACCTTTCAAACTTGGAAACAATGTTATAATCAAGCCTACATGGGAGGAATACTCTCAAAAGGAAGGGGAGATTATAATTGAAATTAATCCTGGAGCTGCATTTGGTACGGGAATTCATGAAACAACTTCTTTGTGTATAGAACAACTGGAAGGTAAAATAGATTCTGAAAGCATGGTTCTCGACATTGGTACGGGAACTGGAATTCTGGCAATATTATCATCTAAGCTTGGTGCAAGGAATGTTCTTGGAATAGATATTGACGATGATTCCGTAAGGATTGCAAAGGAAAATGTTGAAGTGAACGACTGTTTTAATGTGGATATAAGAAAAGGCAATCTGCTTAACAAGATAAACTACGAAGCCGACATTGTTGTAGCAAACATAACGGCGGATATAATAATCAAAATGGTAAGCCAGTTGGCAAGTGTCTTGAAGAATGGAGGAATTTTCATTTCTTCCGGAATATTGGCTACAAAGGCTGATAATGTAAGAACTGCCCTCGTGGGAAATAATTTTGAAATAGTAGAGACTCTTATAAAAGGCGAATGGGCTGGAATTACAGCAAGGTTGAAGTAATATGAATAGATTTTTTATAGATGAATCCAATGGAAAAACCGCCCTTTTGAAAGGCGGCGATTTCAAGCATTGTAAAAGCGTATTAAGATTAAGAGAAAATGACGAGGTTTATCTCGTAATAGATAAAAAAGAGTACATCGGCAGAATTGAAAGTTTTGGCGATGATACTGTTTTTTGTGCTGT
Organism: Dethiosulfatibacter sp.; assembly: GCA_030591825.1. Lineage (GTDB taxonomy): Bacteria > Bacillota > Clostridia > Tissierellales > Dethiosulfatibacteraceae > Dethiosulfatibacter. Next base: position 1,781 of record JAUVAG010000032.1, on the reverse strand, counting down.
TGTTGGAGAAAGCAAATATAAAAGGGAATCAGACCTTAAGATAAATCTCTTTCAGTGCTTGCCAAAAGCAAGCAAGATGGAGCTTATAGTGCAGAAAAATACTGAAGTAGGAGTATCCACTATAATTCCCGTAGTCAGTCACCGTACTGTTGTGAAGCTTTCCGAAAAGTCCAGGGAACGCAAAAAAGTGGACAGATGGAACAAGATAGCAATGGAGGCGGCAAAGCAGTCCATGAGGAATGTTGTTCCCCTCGTTGAGGATATAGTTTCCTTCAAGGAGATGCTATCCATTTTAAAGGAAAAAGGCGGGGATATAATAGTGCCCTATGAAAATGAAGACAATCTTGGTCTTAATGATGTAGAGTTGGAGTCAGATATTGCAAATGTAATAATAGGACCTGAAGGCGGATTTGAAGATTCTGAAATTGAAGAGCTGAAAAATGCTGGAGCTAGGGTTGTAACTCTTGGACCAAGAATTCTAAGGACTGAAACAGCTGGAATTGTAATAAATGCAATACTGATGTATAAAACTAAAAATATTTAGGTGATTAAATGAATGTATCGTTTTACACCTTGGGATGCAAGGTTAATCAATTTGAAACTGACGCAATGATGCAAATGTTTGAAAACAGGGGATATAAGATTATAGATCCTTGTGAAGATACTGATGTTTTCATTGTGAACTCATGTACAGTTACTGCTGCCAGCGACAAGAAGACAAGAAACCTTGTGAAGAGGTCAAGAAAGCTTAATGGAGAAGGCGTTGTAGTTCTTGCAGGATGCTATGCCCAGGGCAGACAGGATGAACTGAAAGAAGAAGACAATATAGACATAGTGGTAGGAACAAAGCACAAGGACAGTATTGTTGATTTTGTTGTGGAATATTTTGAATCTAAACATCATCTTTACAGGGTGGATGAATTCAAGCCAAGGGAAAAATATGAAGAAATGACAATATCGCACACCTCAGAACGTACAAGGGCTACTATAAAGATACAGGACGGATGCAGGCAGTTTTGCACCTACTGTATAATCCCCTATGTAAGGGGACCGGTTAGAAGCAGGGAAATAAAGGATATAACCGACGAAATTCTAAGGCTTCATTCCAATGGATACAAGGAAATTGTATTCAATGGCATTCATATGACATCATATGGAACAGACCTTGAGGATACGAAGTTGGAAGATCTTGTTGATGCTATAAATAAACTGAAACTAGAAGATATTAGATTCAGGTTTGGATCCCTTGAGCCTGGCATAATAAGCTCTAAATTCATGGAGAAGCTTGTGGAAGGTAGCTTTTGCGACCATTTTCACCTATCCCTGCAAAGCGGATCAGATACTGTTCTTGAAAGAATGAACAGAAGGTATGATACTTATGAATACCGTGAAAAAGTCAAGTTAATAAGATCGTATATGCCTCAAGTTGGTATAACCACCGACATAATAGTAGGATTTCCAGGTGAAACCCAAGAGGAATTTGAGGAAACTTGCAGATATGTTGAAAATATAAGGTTTTCAAAGGTTCATATCTTTCCGTTCTCTCCAAGGAAGGGAACAAAGGCTTTTGATATGGACAACAAGGTCCTAAACCAGGTCAAGAAGCATAGGGCCAGGACTCTTGGTGAAATATGTGAAAAAACCGCTGAAGTATTCTACAGCGATTTTATAGGAAAAGAATTGGATGTGCTATACGAGAGTTTAAACGATTCAGGTGAATATATAGGTCATTCGAGCAATTATTTGACAGTATTGACTAAATCGTCATCGGATTTGCATAA
>JAUVAG010000079.1 GCA_030591825.1 Dethiosulfatibacter sp. | reverse complement strand
CTGACTTTACCTTGTCCACAATTACAGACAGTGCTTCATTCAGTTCGGGACCAGATTGTTCACCCTTGTAAAAATATCCTACCTTGGGCTTTGCCTCCAGTATTCCCGACATTATCAGAATAGACAGATCAGGTCTTATGGTTCCTCTAGAAAGCTTAAGGAAATCCCCGATCTGTTCACCTGTTATTGGTTCACTTTTCTTTACCAGTTCAACAATCTTGTTTTGTCTATCTGAAAATTTTATAATATCACATCCTTAGAATGTTAGGTGTTTAAGTATGTAATGAGTCAATTCTTCAATTTTGATTCTTTTTTGCTCCATTGTGTCTCTGTCTCTTATTGTAACACATTTATCTTCAAGTGAATCATAGTCAAATGTTATACAAAAAGGTGTTCCAATTTCATCATGTCTTCTGTATCTCTTTCCAATACTTCCTGACTCGTCATAATCTACAGCTACGAAAGATGACAGTTCATTGAATACTTCCATTGCAGGTTCTCTCAACTTTTTTGTAAGAGGGAATACTGCCGCCTTGAATGCAGAAAGTGCAGGATGAAGCTTCATTACAAGTCTTTCGCTTCCATCTTCAAGAATTTCCTCGTTGTATGCATCGATTAGGAATGCAAGCATTACTCTGTCGACACCTAGTGAAGGCTCTATACAGTAAGGCAAGTATTTTTCATTTGTAATAGGATCTGTATATTTCATATCTTCTCCTGAAACTTCCTGATGCTGTTTCAAGTCGAAGTCTGTTCTGTCAGCTATTCCCCATAGCTCTCCCCATCCAAACGGGAACAAATACTCTATGTCAGAAGTTGCATTACTATAGTGAGAAAGCTCTTCATCATCGTGATCTCTGAATCTTACATTCGCATCTGTCATTCCAAGAGAAAGAAGCCAATTCATGCAATATTCCTTCCAGTAGTTGTACCACTCAAGATCTTCGCCTGGCTTGCAGAAAAACTCAAGTTCCATCTGCTCAAACTCCCTTGTTCTGAATGTAAAGTTTCCAGGTGTAATTTCATTTCTAAAGGATTTACCTATTTGTCCTATTCCAAAAGGAATTTTTTTTCTTGATGAACGTACAACATTTTTAAAGTTTACAAATATTCCCTGTGCTGTTTCTGGTCTAAGGAATATTTCCGACTGTGAATCTTCAGTAACTCCCTGGAATGTCTTGAACATAAGGTTGAACTGTCTGATATTGGTAAAGTCATGCTTTCCGCAGTCAGGACATTTGACGCCTTTTTCCTCTATGAATTTCTCCATTTGTTCATTTGACCATCCATCTACTACTGTATCCAAGTCACCCTGTGCCATAAAATAGTCTTCTATAAGCTTGTCAGCTCTGAATCTGGAATTGCAGTTCTTACAATCCATAAGAGGATCGTTGAATCCTCCAACATGACCTGACGCCACCCATGTTTGTGGGTTCATAAGTATTGCAGAATCAAGTCCTACATTGTGCTCGTTAGCTTGGATGAATTTGTTCCACCATGCTTTTTTAACGTTGTTCTTGATTTCAACACCAACGGGACCGTAATCCCAAGTATTTGCCAATCCTCCGTATATTTCAGAACCTGGGAATATTATTCCTCTGCTCTTTGATAACGAAACCAGTTTTTCCAACTTGCTTTTTTCTTTTTTCTTTGCCATATTATCCATCCTTTCAAAAAATAAAAAAATTCGTCCCTTGTATAGGGACGAAATTAAATTCCGCGGTTCCACCCTACTTGACATAAATGTCCTCTCAGTAGAATATGCTCAGGAACTCCATTCTCATAATCTTGCAAATTAGGTTCTCACCATCCCTAAATCTCTTGATTGCTCAATCAGATATTATCTTCCATCATAGCACTTTAATTTTAATAATAACTTATCACCATAGACACCATATGTCAACATAATATTTACTTTTTTTTCATATTAAGTTCATCTTTAATTTTGCTTATGGATTTATCAATTTTGCTCAACGATTCTTCAAGTTTGTTGTTCAGGTTTATTTGTTTGCCATCTTTTGTATAGACATCAAACTCATAGTTGCTTACCATGGCTGCAGTAATTCCCGCAACACTGAAGAGCGGTGCTAAAACTGCCCCAATTATACCTGCAGAAACTGGAATGTTTATAAGTGTTTCATCACCCTTTTTAACAACAAGTTTTGCCGCATTTGCATCCACTATTGCCTTTTTGATTTCCTCAATGACATCTTCGCTTTTCGCTTTTAATTTCTCTTCAGTGGATTTTTTTCTTTCAACATCTATTATTGCACCTAAAAGGTCGCCTTCACTTTTAAGAAGAGCCTCTCTCGCCTCTTCATATCCGCAGTTTGTTCTCTTTATTATTTCATCAACTTTTTTTAGATCATCAAACATTACCATTACCTCCAAGAAGTTTTAGGGATTTGAAATTATTTTTCCCAATGTGGTGCCTGAAATAAAATCCTATGAGCTTCAACATCTTTTCACTACAAATATCCACTTTCCCCATATCATCAAACCTTGACAAGAGAAGAAGCTTCAAACAATCAATATCACCGCTGTTGAGATAGACATAATTTTGTCCTTTTTCACGACAGTTACAGCAAACGAGTCCTCCTTCAGGAATAGAAAAGGCGTATTTCCCATCTTCCCTTCCACAGGATATACACGACTCAAGCCAGGGCTTGAATCCAAGTATGCTTACAAGCTTGATTTCATAGGCAGCTATAAGAACTTCAATGTTTTCAGCGGATTCAGACAGCATAGTGAAGAGTTTTACAGTCATATCGAATACTTTTGAATAATTCTCATTTTCCTGAAGTACATGATTTAGTATTTCAACGATATAGCTTGAATAGACGAATCCATCGTAGTCATTCTTCAAACTATAGAAACTGTTTAATACTTCTCCATCTGACAGACTATACATGCCCTTTCCTTTATACAGCTCAACAGAAATATGGCTTAAAGTCTGGGTAAGTGACAAGTTCTTACTATTTGTTTTTCTGGAATTTTTAGCCATTACAGTAATCTTACCCATACTTCTGCTGAAACAGTGGAGTATCTTGTCGTTATCTTTATACTTGACTTCTTTAAGTATTATTATTTCATTACTAGCAGACATATCTAATTACCAGTTCTTGTATCCAAGTTCCTTAAGCGTCCTTTCATTGTCTCTCCAATTCTTATCGATCTTCACCCAAAGATTTAGATATACCTTGGTTCCAAGAAGTCTTTCAATATCAAGTCTTGCTTTTCTACCTATGGTAGTCAGCTTGCTTCCACCCTTGCCGATTATAATTCCCTTATGGGATTTCCTCTCACAAAGAATAACTGCATAAACATCTATCATGTTTTTATTTTTTCTCTCTTCGATTTTATCTATCATTATACCCACGCCGTGCGGCACTTCATCTTCAAGCTCAAGCAATGCCTTTTCCCTTATTAATTCTGAAATGACAAACCATTCAGGCCTGTCCGTTATATAGTCTTCAGGGAAATACTGTGGTCCTTCACTGATGTTTTCCTTTATAAAATCAACAATCCTGTATATATTCTTACCTGTCGTAGCAGAAATCCTTATTACATCATTAAATATATTCATTTCTTTTATTTCTTCTGCTACAGAAAAATTGTCCTTGTACATGTCTGATTTATTAACCAAGGCAATCTTAGGTATTGCCATATCCTTAACCTTTTCTATTATATATTTGTCTCCAGGTCCAAGCTTGTTCTTCTCATCTGTGATGAATATGAGAACATCCATATCCTCCAATGCACCGTCTATTTCTGACTTCATGAAGTTACTAAGCTTGCTTTTGCCTTTGTGTATACCCGGTGTATCTATGAATACTATCTGGGCTTCCTTATCGGTGTATACAGCCCTTATCTTATTCCTGGTAGTCTGTGGCTTGTCTGACGTTATTACTATCTTCTCGCCTACCATATAGTTGATTAAAGTGGATTTCCCTACATTGGGTCTTCCTACTACTGTTACAAATCCTGATTTAAACTCACTCATTTTCCAAATCCTCCGGTCCAAAACTTTCAGGGAGAAGTTCCCTGATGGTGTATTCCTTGTATTTTTCAGTACTCTTTGCCACTATTATTTTAATATCTTCTCCAAATTCTCTGATCATCTGTCTGCAAACGCCACAGGGATAAGAAAGCTTTTCAAAACTTCCAACAACTACTACCGTATCAATATCCCTGTACCCTTCTGATACAGCCTTGGCTAAAGCCGTTCTTTCTGCACAGATAGTAGGCGAATATGATGCCGATTCTATATTGCATCCAGTAAAGACTTTTCCTTCCTTTGTCAATATTGCTGCGCCCACCTTGAATCCAGAATATGGGACATAGGCTTTTTCCCTTGCTTCAATAGCCATTTTTATTAGTTTTACTACTTCCATTGTCCCTCCCTAGAATTCAACCGATGAGTTCTGTGAAATCACCTGTATCCATGTCTGTCCAGGATTTAGTGTTATTTCATTATCTCTTGAATCCAGATACATAGTCTTGCTTCTGTATGAATCCTTCTTCCAAGTGATATCAATGCATTTTCCATCTGTTATGAAATATCCTGTTCCATCTGAAACGGTATTTAGATGAATTCTTCCGTAATTATCCACTACTTCCTTGTTTACCTTCTGTATTATAATATTTGCAGCATTGATTTTTTCTTCATAATACTCGTCAAGCTGCCTTTCTCCATTTACATAGCGTTTGTAATCTCCGTCGCTGCTATATTCATAGTCAACAGCATATGACTTGTTGTAAATAATCTTAAGGTCAATACAGTCTACTGCATCTCCATAAAGAGAATCCAGTCCTGCAAGCTCTTCGTTAAACTTGAATCCTTCAAAATCTCCACTCTGTCTATATTTAAGGTATGACTGTGCCGACCTTATGTTTTCCATAGCGGTATACATATTGTTTGGAATCTCTTTTCCAGTTTTGTAGTATCTCCAAAATTCGCCACTTGTTAGTCCATCAAGATCAGCCATGTTGTAATCAACAATAGTACCAAGGGCTTCCTGACTTCCTCCTACATGAACATACATAGAATCATATTCAAGGGCATATCTCAAGTAATAAGGTCTTGCGCTTCTTACTGGTCCAATATGTTCTGGTGCTTCACACATGAAAACCGCCATATATCTGGTATATGGATATTCAACCTCACATTCGTAAACCACCTCAGCCTTGGAAATTCCTGCCTGCCATCTTGCCGATGGGTGATTGTCAAGCATTATACTTACAGGTCTATTCTCAGTCTGTTCCCTTTCAAAGAGAATCCCGCTCAAGGGCGAAATTACTCCATCAATCATGACAACTTCATCTTCCTGGTCTTCTTCATCTGAAGAATCCTCTTGGTCTTCGCCTTCTGAATCCTGATTGTCTACAGAGTCGTTGTTGTCGGAATCGTCAATATCTCCTTCATTGCCCTCTGAATCTTCTCCTCCAGTCACATCTTCACCGTTTTCAATTTCCTGAACCTTGTCCGGCTCATCAGCCTTTGGACTGCATGAAGTTACAACCAATGCAATTATCATAAGAATAATAAGTTTTCTAAGCATAATTTCTCCTTACGCCATTTAGTCTATTTGTATATTTTCAATTTGTCCATTATTTCCTTTTCTTCTTTTCTCATCTCTAGTTTTTCATCTTCCTCAATATGATCGAATCCCAAAAGATGAAGAAGGGAATGCACTAAAAGGTATGACAGTTCCCTTTGGAAGGAGTGTTTAAATTCTTCCGCCTGCTCTCTTATTCTGTCAACTGAAATGACCACATCTCCTAGAATTGTGTTTTCAAAATCCAGTTCGAACTCCTCTTCCATTGGGAAAGACAATACATCAGTTGCAGAGTCCTTGTTTCTGTATGTTCTGTTCAGCTCCCTTATTTCTTCGTTTGTAACAAAAGAAATGCTCACCTCGAAATTTGTCTTGTCTCCCAAATGGTTGAAGGTTGTCTCACAAACAGTGTCTATAAGCTTTATTTCATCCTGGTTGATTTCCCATCCCTCAGTCCTGTTATCTATTAGAATTTCCATTTATTCTCTTTTCCTCTCTATCCTTGTTTTTTTCAAATTCTTCATATGCACCTATGATGTCCTGAACCAGTTTGTG
>JAUVAG010000115.1 GCA_030591825.1 Dethiosulfatibacter sp. | reverse complement strand
ATTTTTCATTTTGTAGCGGGTTTAGTTTAATATTACTTATTCTTATCATCAATTAACTCCTGAGTTATTTTTTTTAACGAAATATTTCTGTTTATTGTTTCTTCCACCGATACTGCCATTTCTGCACATTTTGATGCAAAAACTGCTGTTTCAAATATGTCCATGTCCTTCAGCAAGGCGTATACGAGGCCTGCCATATATGCATCTCCAGCACCTGTAGCATTTCCCATGTCCCTTGACTTTATTTTCAGTATTCCCGATTTGTTACCCCTTGAATAATAGGTGCCTTCACTTCCTAGGGTGATAAATACACTATCTACACCCTTTTCATGGAAGATCCTTCCGGCACTGTCCAAATCCTCTTTGTTACTTATTCTAATTCCTGTTAGTGCTTCCGCCTCTATCACATTGGGCTTCACACAATGAAACCTTCCTATGAGGTCAAAAGCATTCATTGCCTTTGTTGAGGACACAGGATCAAAAACAAATTTTCTGCCATTGTACTTGTCTAGTATGTATTCCAGCTGCTGTCTTTTCAGATTGCCATCAAGAACTATGATTTCTGCTTCCTTTGTCTCTTCGTAAATGCTGTCTATATATTCCTGGTCTATAAGGTCCGTAATTCCCATCTGACACACAGCAATGTCCATGTCCCTATTTTCATCAAGGATGCACATATAGACCGAAGTATCCATTTTATCTGTGATCCTTACACGCGACATATCTATGCCAGTCTTCTGGGATTCCCTGATTATTCTACTGCCATTGTCATCATCACCAACTACTCCCAGGAATACAACCTCAAGGTCCAGAAGGCTCATGTTTTCTGCAATGTTTCTGCCGACGCCTCCAAGGCTGAATTCGATTCTCCCGGGATTGGAATCCATCCTTATGAGTTTTGAGCCAAGGGGATATCCTGTAATATCAATGTTGGCTCCGCCTATTACTAATACCATAGCTTCTCCTTTTGGAAATGTTTTAGTATTTGAGGTCCTTATATTCTCCAAGGAGCTCGAAAAGCTTTTTCTCTATTATGCTGCAGCCTCCAATGGAATCCGACTCGATATTTAATGGAAGTACCGGGTCGTGAAGTGACAGCCTAAGGAGGAACCATCCGTTTCCATTATTCATATCGCAGTTAATCCTTACACCTTCATAATTTGGCTTTTCAACTGTCCAGCCTTCAATTTCAGCTGATTTTTCTTCAATGTTCCGAATTATTCCCTTTCCATATTCCTGGAAGTCTTCCTTGGCTATTTTTATCCTTATTTCCTTCTCTTCTGCCGGGTCTTCGTAATCCTTTATAAGATCGAAAATGTCACTGCCCTTTTTCTTCATGTTAGCATATTCTGTGAGAATCTTTACAACAAGGAAAGCTCCGTCGTCAAGAAAATAATTTTCCTTCAATGCTCCGTGACCACTCGTTTCTATTCCTATATGGCTTTCATGTCCCTCTTCATTGAGTCTTATTGATTCATTGATGACATTCTTATATCCCCTCTGGAACCTGTGGTGGACACCGCCCTTTTCATCAATAAAATTCTTAAGTCCCTTTGAAGTTACCGAGTCAGTCACTATGTATGATCCAGGATGTTCCTTGAGGAGTATCGCTGAAATCAATGCTATGAGTCTGTTCCTGTTTACAGCATTTCCCTCTGAATCTATTATTGCCGACCTGTCAACATCAGTGTCGAAGATTATTCCAAGGTCAGCCTTAACATCAACAACCTGCTTCTTGATTATCTCAAGAGCTGTCTTGTCTTCCGGATTTGGAACATGGTTTGGAAACATTCCATCCGGATCTAGATAAAGACTTCCTTTAGTATCTGATCCTAGCTTTTCAAGAAACTCTGCGGCGAAGAATCCGCCTGCACCGTTTCCAGCATCAACGATTATTTTAGTTCCTGACAGAGGTTTTTCCATTCCAGTCTTTTCTATAATGTAGTGTCTAAGACCTTCTGCATACTTTACTATGAAATCAATCTTTTCGCTTTGATGGTAGAGCTGGTATTTATCACTATAATCATACTTTTCTGCATTCTCTAGAATTTCCCTGATGAGCTTCTTGTCAGCTCCCCCTTCCTTCATGAAAAACTTCATTCCATTTCTATTGAAGGGAAGGTGGCTTGCTGTCACCATTATTGCTCCGTCTACATCCAGTTCTTCATCCATAATTGACATGAACATGGCTGGTGTAGTTGCTATTCCAAAATCCACCGAGGTACATCCACTACGGGATATTCCCGCCGCTGCAGCTTCAAGAAGCTCTTTACCCGATATTCTGCTGTCTCTTCCTAGGGAAATCTTCACCTTTTTTCCAAGTCTTTTAGAAAGTATTTCAGAAAAGGATGCCGCTATTTTCCACACGCTGATAGCTGTAAGGTTTAAACTTTCTCCCTCAACACCTTCAAGAGCAACTCCCCTTATATCCGATCCGTTTTGCAATTTCAATAAATCCATTTCAGTTCTCCTCTACTATTTCTATAAGGTTTTTCTCTAGAAGCAAGTCCATTGAAAGTGTATGGTTCTTCTTTCTTTTACCTCTGAACACCAGTGTTTCATCATCTATGTCCACTATGGTTCCCTTGCCAAGCTTCTTATGTTTCACAGTCATTCCCTTTTTAAGTCCTCTTATTATTTCACTTCCCTTATCCCTTATTATTTCACTTATGAACATTGAAGGAAGCTCAGAATGGAGTATTTCCAGGTTGTTTCTGGCTCTTGTCATTCCAACATAAAACACCCTTCTTTCCTCTTCCAGATATTCGTCATATTCTTCCTTCGACTGATTCCTCTTCTCCAGTGGAAACTCGCCGAAGTTGTTGTCTATGAGAAAGACTCTGTCAAATTCAAGACCCTTGGTACTGTGTATGGAAGACAGTGTTACATTGGCATCATTGTCTTTCTTTGCATTTCTAAGAAGATCTTTGAGATATTCTACGTTTTCCATAAACTCGAATACCGTGTTTGAGTTTCTGCATATTTCCTTGGTTATTTCAAGGTCAAGAAACATTGATGAATAGGATATCCTTCCGTCCTTTTCAAGTCTATTGAGGTAATCCTCATATCCCATGTCGAAGCGTATATAATCAAGGGCTGCCTCGGGACTCTCCTTTGATATATGACCCAGGTCCCACTTGAAGTTCTTTATATTGATTCTCTTAAGCTTATCAAGGTGGGGGTACCTGGCCAAATCATCGAAAACAGTACCCTGACCACTTGCCACAAATTGATTCATTTCCCTTGTGAAATAGGTCTTGCCCTTGTAGTAAATATTTGAAAACGACTCCCTATCCCTTGGATTCACCGAAAGGCTGAAAAAGCTAATTATATCCTTTAGCACCTTTGAGTTGAAATACTTGTTCCTGTCTTCCTTAATATAGAATCTTGTAGTTTCATTTCTCAACGCTTCTGCAATAAGGATTGAGGATATATTATACCGGTAAAGTATTGCTGTCTCCATTTCAGGATTTTCTCTTATTTTTTTAATTATATAATCAGTCTGCTGACGCCTTGTAGAAAATGACTTCACTGTAATATCTCTATCCTTTTCCCTGTCAGCCCTTATATTCTTTTCATATCTTTTATTGTTTTTCTCTATGAAGCGACCTACCCTGTCAACTATATAACCGTCGCATCGATAGTTCTTGTCCAAATGGTAAATCTGTCCTTCCTTATAGATATCCTTGAATTCAAGGAGTATCTTTGGATTACTTCCCCTGAAGGAGTAGATTGACTGGTCGTCGTCTCCCACCATGAAAAGATTGCCGTTTGATACAAGGTTAATTATGTCTCTCTGTATTATTGAAAGATCCTGTGCTTCATCAACCTGTATATATTTGTAGTACGACTTGAACTTGTCCGCAGTTGCCTTATAATGACTAAGAAGTTTCTCACAATAGCTGAGCATATCATCAAAGTCAATCATGTTCTTTTCACGTTTCTTGTTTTCATATTCAGTAAAAAGCTTTTCGAAATCCTTGATATTAAAACCAAGGCTTGAAAATTCACTCTTTTCAATTCTCATGTTTTTCACATAGCTTATCTTGCTTGAAAGGTTTTCTATTTCATCTGTACCTATATTGAAGATATTGTTTTCGGAATAAGTCTTCATCATTATTCCTTTGAGCATTTCAAAATTCGAATTGAGAAGTTCAAGGTTTTTTCCAGTTTTGTTGAAATAGTCCCTTACTATCCTATAAGCAAAGGAATGTATTGTGGAAAAGTATGCTGTTGACCTTGGAGCATCTGGGAAGAGTCTTTTGAACCGCTCCTCCATCTCCAATGCAGCAAGCTTTGAAAAGGTGATGGTGAGTATTCTTTCAGTATCAAGGCTTCCGTCATATATAAGCTTGCCAGTCCTTGCAGTTATTACTGTAGTCTTTCCGGAACCTGCCGTAGACAGAACAAGACCAGGTCCTCTGTCATGTGAAACCGCCGACAGCTGCTGGTCGTTTAGATACATATTTTTTTCTTTTTGTAAATATTCTATATAGTTCAATTTATTCTCCAAATCTATTGCTATTGTAACACTACCTATTTTAACACATAATCATCCAATCTACATTATTAATAAAAGTCAATGCCGTTAAAAAATATCAGAGCATGGATAAACAAAAGTCTAGCCGGGAATACTTCCCGGCCTTATCTATATTATAGAATCATTATATGGTTGATCCTTTTATTTGTCTGTCTCTGATGCTAGAGCCTTGTCTACAATATTAGCTGGCATAATATTTTCCTTTTCCCAGCCTTTGAATATTTTTCTTAAATCCGTTATAAGCCAAGGTCCAATTATCATTATTGACAATACCTCAGCCATTATGAATGCATACCATACATAATCAAGTCCTCCAAATCTGGCAAGAAGCCATGCAAAAGGAAGCAAGAAGACCATCTGTCTTGCAAAGGATGCAATTAGACTAATATATCCCTTTCCTAAGGATTGGAAGGTAATTGAGAATGTTATTCCCACTGCCGCCATTGGAAGACAGATGGACATTCTCTTAAGAGCCATTGTACCAACTCTCACCATTTCTGGAGAAGCATCAAACAACGAAAGGAGCTGTTTTGGAAACAGGTTCATAACTGCTGTACCTATTACCATTATCATGAATGCAAATTTTACAGTGACTTTCAAGCTTTCCACCATTCTGTCCTTGTTTTTTGCACCATAGTTGTAACCCATTATAGGCATGTATCCCTGTGTAAGTCCGAATACAGGCATAATTATAAGTGACTGGAGTTTGTAATATACTCCAAGTACCGCAACAGCAGTTGAACTGAATCCTATAAGAATAAGATTAAGTCCCGATACCATTACAGAACCAAGGGATTGCATCATTATTGCAGGCAATGCAACAACATAAATGTCTTTTAGAATCTTTCTGTCTGGCTTAAAACGCATTAGATCT
>JAUVAG010000239.1 GCA_030591825.1 Dethiosulfatibacter sp. | reverse complement strand
AAACCTCTTAACCGCCTTCACCTGTCTTACTGCTTTAGAAGTTTTGGACATATTGTTTTTTATATGCTGTGCTTCATCCAGTATACAACAATACACTTTCATGTGCTTGTATATGTCCGCATCATTCCTAAATGTAGCATAGGATGTAATTATTATATTTGCATCGGTATTTTCAAGTCTTTCATCCCTAAGCTTCTTGATGCCTGCAATTATTTCAGCTTTCATTCCAGGAGTGAATTTGTTGATTTCTTCTAACCAGTTGTATAGCAACGATGTTGGCACTATAACCAGAAATCGTCTGCTACTGTCGGCAAGAATTTCAGACTTCATATATGTCAGCATCTGAACAGTCTTTCCAAGTCCCATCTCGTCGGCAAGTATTCCTCCAAAATTAAAAGAGGAAAGATTCTTGACCCAGTTGAATCCAGTCACCTGGTATTCCCTCAGATCGCAATTCAAGCCCTCGGGCAGTTCATAGCTTTCATCTTCAGGCTCCTTGATTCTCATTATGAGTTCTTTGAACAGCACATTTCTTTTATAATGCTTAAGGTCCAATTTTTCCATCTTTTCATTGATATAAAAAGCCTTGCTGCTGTGTATTTTCACAAGACCCTCGGCAAAGGAGTCGTCTCCCAGTTCAAGATTGTGAAGAACCTCTGCCAGGGTATCGAATATCTCTTCTTCCAGACTCAAAAATGATCCATCCTTCAGTCTGTAGTATTTCTTCTTTTCCCTCAATGTATCCAATATGTCAGGGATTTCCTCCTGGGATATACCTTCGATTGAAAACCCGAAATCAAAATAGTTCATGTCTTCATTCATGAAAGTATCTACATGTACCGAAGATTTGTCCCTCAGTTCAATGGAATTGAAATCATCCGAATAATAGACCTCTATCTTGTCTGTAAGCTCTGGGAGTCCTCCCACTACAAACTTGTAGACATCCTGTTCCCTCTTGATATGATAACTGTCGTTAAGCACCTTGAAATCGGAATTTTCAAGTATTGACATTATCTTGTTTTCAAGTTTAAGGTCCCTTATTACCATGTCGTCCTTGGCAGTCTTCGTCTCAATACCTGTTAAGGAATCGAATACATATTCGCCGTAAATATATTTAAGTTTAGCCTTTATTCCATTGCCGTCCTTGTCCAGATAAAGCTTAGGCTGGCATTTTCTGCTATAGATTTTTTCCTTTAATTCCCTGTCTATTTCAATCTTATTGGTTTCACTAATTGTAGGATAGAGATAAGACATGAAACTGTTTATCTTTTCCCTTGATATGACAAGGCTCTCCTTCTTGTTTTCCAACTGGCTCAATACAGGTCTCAAATTGTCTCTCTGTCTGTCTGTAATCCTATATATGGTGTCCTTGTAAAGAATGACGGAATAGTCATCGGTAAGGATGGTTATATTCTTCATATCCCTTACTGCAAATCTTATATAGTCTCCGTAGCTTGCTATATCGAAAACCAGGTCTATATCTCCTTTGACGGTAGCCGTTTTTTTATATTTCAAATAATCGGCCTTCATCTCTACACTGCCTCCGTCAAGAATATCTATGAATTTAGTAAAATTATTGTTTGTAAGAAGTATGCTCTTTCCACTTATGAAGTCCACGTGGTAAGCAGTCCAACTATAGTTTTTAATATAGTTTATTTCACTGACTATGTCCCCAATGAGATCCATTGCCATTGCATCCTTCCTGTCGAAGTATTCGTTCGTGGGATCATAGGTAAAGCTTTTTCCGAATTCAAATTCCTTGCCTGATTTATAGGCTTTCAAAAATCCTCTTACATCCTTTAGAACATAAAGCTGCTCCGTTCCAAGTTTCACGGAAAGAATCATATTTTTCCTGTATTTGTCAAAATCTATAAAGTATTTTACATTTATTTTTTTCTTTCCCTCGTCACGATCCATATCTTCAAAAATTGTATATTGGGAAAGTATATTGTCAAAAACATCCGTATTGTTCCTTTTACGCTTGACCTTTATGTCGATTTGGTTCTGGTTCTTCAAAAACAAAAATGCAGCAACTATATGCTTGCATACTCCTCCCCATGTTTCATAGGCAGGACACTCGCATTTGGCGTTGACATACTTTTCATCAACCAAAAATACCTTCACCTTGTAATCCCTGGTTCCACGTACAGTAGCCTGTACAGTTTCGCTGATTCGGTTATATGAAACACTAGAAACAAGGCCTGACTTGTAATAGTCAACCCCTTTCTCAAATACATCTATATTATTCGCCAAATCGATAATATCGCCAATATCAAGCATCTTCAAACTCCTTTTGAATTCATCCCGATATTACTATTATATCAGAAATTAACGTTTACGTATAAATTATTTCAAAAATAAAAACTCAACAACCTACTCCCTCACTAGCAGGTTGTTGAGTTTAATAATAATATTGTACTATTCCCTCAATCAATAAAATATATCTATATTAGTACCTATCTATTGTACAATGTTTTCTCAGGTATTTCAAGGACTAATTCGTTCTCAAGATAACGTTACCATTTTTTTCTAATCATCGCTGTCATCATAAGCTCTCCTGAATATATTAATATAATCTTCCTTCCCAATCTTTCTAGGATTGTTAAGAGAAGATGCATTCCTGTCAGCCATATCTGCAAGCATTAAAAAATCCTCCGGAATTACATTGAGAGTTTTAATATTTGGCAAGCCAATCCTTCTGGACAATATCTTTATATGCTCTATTCCTTCACTGGCTGTCATGAGGTCATTGGGACCATATACATTCATGTAGTTAGCCATTGTAGCATATTTCTTTTCAGACTTGATAACATTATATTCCATAACATAGGGCAAAATAACCGAATTACACATTCCATGAGGTGCATCATACATGCTTCCAAGAGCCTCCGCCATACAGTGAACAGCTCCTACATCCGTGTTTACAATGGACATTCCAGCCATGAGACTTCCAATCATCATCTTGTCCCTTACTTCAAGATTGCTTCCATCCTTAACAGCCTGCTCAATATATTTAGTAATATGACTTATGGCACAAAGAGCCATGGAATCGGCAATAGGCTCTGAACGAAGGGATGTATACCCTTCTATTGCGTGTGTCAATGCGTCTATTCCCGTAGTTGCAGTTATTTTCGGTGGAATCGTAAGAGTAAGCTCCGGATCGACAATTGCAACATCAGGTGCCAATACTGGATTTCTTATGGAATACTTAAGCTTCAATTCAGAATTTGTTATTACAGACCAAATAGCAACCTCGCTGCCCGTACCAGCAGTTGTTGGTATGGCGATGAGACTCAATTTTTTCTCTATTTTCCTTTTACCGTACATGTATTCCTTAATATCTCCACCCTGGGCAGCCATAACTGCAATCATCTTGGCCGCATCATTTGGACTTCCTCCACCAAATGCAATTACAGTATCTACAGCTTCCCTTACTGCGCATTCAGTTGCATTGGTAATATTATAATCCTTAGGATTTTGTTCTATCCCATCATATATAATATAATCATATCCTACAAGAAACTTCTCCAGCTTTTCAACCAACTTAAGCCTTATAAGCTTGGGATCCGTTACGACCATAATTTTT
>JAUVAG010000303.1 GCA_030591825.1 Dethiosulfatibacter sp. | reverse complement strand
TTTTCATTTTTAATCCTCCGTTTTTAATTTATGTACTTGTATACCAAGTTATTTTAGTTTTGTTTCTTATTACATGTTTATTTCCAATGAATCAAGCCAGTCACGACCAATTACTATCTGTCTCCTAACTTCAGATGGTGCCGTTCCTCCAAAAGATGTTCTAGCATTAACACAAGCTTCAATGCTAATATTTCCCAAAGAACTCTTGGTTACTCTTTCATCAATTGCTTGTAATTCATCATCATTAAGATCTTCAAACTCACAGCCCTTCACTTCACAAATTTTAACCATTCTCCCAACTATCTCGTGTGCCTCTCTAAATGGGATATTTAGTTTAACAAAATGTTCAGCAACATCTGTAGCATTCAAGAAACCCTTATCAAGCTGCTTCTCTATTTGATCCATCCTGAATTCTGTCTTTTCCAACATATTTGCAAAGATTTCAATACTTGCTTTCCAGGTATCAATGGCATCAAATAGACCTTCTTTATCCTCCTGGAAATCCTTGTTGTATGCCAGTGGTGTTCCTTTCATAACTGTCAACAGCTGGATTAGGTCTCCGTAAACTCTACCGACCTTGCCCCTTAATAGTTCTGCCATATCCGGATTCTTCTTCTGTGGCATGATACTGCTTCCTGTACAATAACTGTCATCTATCTCAATATAAGAGAATTCCTGCGAATTCCACCATACAAATTCCTCTGCCCATCTTGAAAGATGCATCATGGAAATTGATGCAGCACTTAAAAAGTCCAAACAATAATCCCTGTCACTTACACTATCCATGGCATTCTCTGTAGGAGCTGTAAAACCCAGCAATTTTGCCGTAGTATGTCTGTTGGTAGGAAGAGTAGTTCCAGCAAGTGCACATGCACCTAAAGGACACAAATCCATTCTTTCATAAGCACTCAATAATCTATCAATATCTCTTCTGAACATCTGAAAATATGCCATGAAGTGGAATCCTATAGTAACAGGTTGTGCATGCTGCATATGGGTAAATCCAACTGTTATTTTATCAGCATAATTTTCTGCCTTCTCCAATATAACATATTCAAATAATACAAGTCTATTAAGAATTTCTTTTATTTCCTCTTTCAGATACATTCTTCCATCAACCTGGCACTGATCATTTCTACTTCTTGCCGTATGAAGCTTCTTGCCCACGTCACCAATTTCAGCGATTAAGCGACTTTCAATTCCCATATGAATATCTTCATCTTCAACACTGAATATGATTTTTCCACTTTCAATATCCTTCAATATGGTTTTCAGTCCTGCTATAATTTCATCTTTTTCTGATACTGTGACTATTCCTTGTTCTGCAAGCATAGTCACATGTGCAATGCTTCCCTCAATATCATTCCTGTACAATCTTTGATCATATTCAATGGAAGCATTGAATTTTTTCACAATATCATCCATGCTCTTTTCGAATCTACCACCCCATAAACTAGCCATTATATCACCTTCATTTCTTCGTAATACTCAAACATTTCACTACCTGTGGCATACCATACATCCCCCAGGTTTTCCATATAGTCCAGCAATTCTTCCAACATACCTATTCTACCTGGTGCTCCAATTGCCTGTGGATCCAATTGTAAAACATAACAGAGCCCATAATCATGACATCCGTAGAATTCATCCTTCCAATTGCTCAATACACCAGTATAATTGGCAATTCTTCCCTGACCTGCAGGAAAAGCAGGTTTATAGTTAAATGCAAAATATGGTAGATCATAATTCGCCCAATGGATAGGTATTTCCAATAAATCCATCTCTTTATCCAAGTCCTTATAGTAAGGTCTGTCATCATCACTCAAATTACTTGAGTAATTCATACCGTTATTTTTGGCAATTCTGAGAGTATCAATTGTAAGCTCACCTTCAGGGCTTCGAAATCCTTTAGGCTTAACACTGCAAACTTTTTCAATTGCATTTATACTCTTTTTCATAACTACATCCTGTTCTTTCTCAGTAAGCAATGCCATATTTTCATGAGCATATCCGAGAGCAGCTATTTCATGTCCCTTTTCTTGTATCCTTACAATGTCTTCTGAATAGTTTTCTGCAATCCATCCAGGTACAAAAAACGTTGCTTTTATGTTTCTTGCCTCTAATATATCAAGAATTCTATAAAGTCCTCTTTTCATGCCATATTGTCCTAGTGACAGTGTTTTCGGCATATCTACGCAACCTTGATCAAGCTGCAACCAAAACAACTCGGCATTCAAATTAATTGTTATCATTGCCACACACTTCATATTATTTGGCCATTTCACTTGTTCTACGTACATAAGTCCTCCTTTATCAGTTTATTCGTTGATCTATACCAGTCGGCAATTTCACTACCAGTAGCTACCCAGACATCTTCTCTGGTGGAAATGTTTTTTAGAAGATATTCAAGTATCTGTATTCTTCCTGGTGAACCTATTACCTGAGGATGGTTCATATAGGAAATACAAAGTCCATATTTATGATGACCTTCAAACTCCTTCATGAAATTATCCTGCACATTTTTATAACAAGAAATCCTGTCCTGTCCAGTTGGTTCAGCCGGATACAGATTATATGCCATTGCTACATAATCATCTACTTCCCACTTGGTGGGTATCTCAATAAAATCAGTTTCTTCTCCATCGATAATCGTTCTATAGGGTCTGTCATCACCACGCATTGAACTTGAATATCTAAAACCTCTTTCATAAAGCAAGCTTGGTGTATCTTTAGACCAGTCCCCTGAAGGAGTTCTAAAACCTGTCACCTCTCTGCCAATGACCTCTTTAAATATCCTCTGACTTTTTTCGATTATCTCTATTTGCTCTTCTGTTGATTTACTTGCGAATCGTTCATGTGCATAGCCATGGTGTCCAATTTCATGTCCAGCAGCATCAATCCTTTTTACTACTTCAGGATATCTTTCAACAGTAAGACCAGGTATAAAGAATGTTGCTTTAACTTTATACTTATCCAATTTATC
>JAUVAG010000049.1 GCA_030591825.1 Dethiosulfatibacter sp. | reverse complement strand
ATAATTCTTTTCCTTCATTGCTTCTTTGATTTCCTCAAGCATCTTTTCTTTGTCCCTGTTGAGTACTCCACTTAGATTCACATAGTTTGAAACGTGGTTGCTTCTGAAAATACAGTCTGTAAGGTCCATGTTATCTAGCATGAGATAAGTTTCATCCATTATTTCATCAGGAGTCATAAGCTTGAATTTACCACTGTTTACATCTGCTGCAAGTTCTGTACCTTCATCAATATTTAGAGTCAGAAGAGCAAAATATTGAGGATTGATGGCTGAAATTACCTTTGCAGAGTCCAATGCATGTTTCTTTACCAGCTCGTTGCTGCCGATACCAGAAATTATCATGCAGGAGAATACAAAGCCAGCATCAACAGCTTTTCTACCAGCTTCAATCATCTGATCTCCATTTACGCCTTTCTTGATTCTTCTAAGGATTTCATCATTGCCGCTTTCAACACCCATATACAGCATTGCAAGACCAGCTTCCTTGATGGTTGTCAAATCCTCTGGAGTTTTTCTTAAAAGGTCCAGTGGACCTGAATAGCATGAAATTCTTTCAACATTCGGAAAGTTTGACTTTACCATTTCAAGATAATGTAGTATCTTTTCAGTCGATAGACAGAGGAAGTCACCGTCAGCTATGAAAATTTTTCTTGGATTAGGATCATATTTTTTAATATATTCAATATGTGCTATAACTTCTTCGTCGTTTTTTATTCTGAATTGTTTACCTTTGTACATTCCGCAGAATGTACATTTATTGTGTGAACATCCTTCTGTTATCTGGATGATCAAACTTCTTCCTTCACTTGGTGGTCGGTATACCGGATTGCTATACATAATGATCCCTCTTTTCTTATTTGCCGTGGAATAAGGCAGCTAACGCAACGCAGTTGCTTTGTATTAATATAACTATATTATACTTGAAGGAGCTATTTTACAACAATTATTAAATGAATTATTAGGCATATGAAATTAAGGAACAGGTTTTTAATGAATTAAACTAAAAAAAGTAGTATAATGTTATAATCACCAGCTGTCTACAGCTGAGAAATTGTGAAAAGAGGTGCAGCTTTGAAAAAATTAATGGGTGTGGGAGGAAGATTTCTCTTTATTCTGCTCTTTGGATTTTTCATGTCGTTTTTTATTTTTGAATCAGTAGGTGACGAAGGCTTCAGTTTAACTGGATTGCCGGTAAAGCTTATGATTATGATTGCTTCTTTTTTTGTAATGTTCATAGGACTGATGGTTTCCTTCAAAAATGTAAAGCTTGGAGGCTTTATAATAATGGGTGGAGGAGTTTTTAACGCTATTTATATGATACTAGGAGGCGGTGCTGATGATATTGATGCTGCGCTTATATTTGGAGTACCTTTTATAATAATAGGAGTTATGATTATTGCTTCCTTCAGGAAAAAAAGCAAATATTATTGATTATAGCTGATTTTGAGCCAAATTATTGCCATCAATATATTGACGTACAGCCATTCTAGTGATATTATTAACATATTAATTTACTTATCATTTACCGATCGGTGATTTTCCCAAAACCTTACTAAAAAACAGAGCTAACAAGAAAGTAGCTACGCTGCGTTAACCGCGTTAGCGGTTGTTAAGATGCGATGGAAAGTTTCCTTAACCTCATAATACCAAAGTTTCAAGGTATTATGTATTTTTAACTTTCCCGAGATGTAAACAACTCTCGCGATTAATCCTTCGTCAGGGAATTTTCTTAAGTATGTTTCTTTGTTTCGCATAATCATCAATAAATAATGAATTAGTACAATGATGGATTTAATAAAATACCATTGGATGTTTTTGTGCATCCGATTATACACAGGAGGAAACTGTGAATATAAATGAACTAAAGGATATGAAGCTCGTTGATCTTAAGGTAATGGCCAAGGAGAAGGGAATACAAAACATATCCAAATATAAGAAAAGTGAACTGATTGAAGAAATCAAAAAAAATCTGGAGAAGATTAAAATCCAGGATGAAAAGGAAAAGCACAAGAGTAGTCTGCCGGACAGACTCAACGAAGAAGTTGATAAAAGTGATGAGATTCTTGAAGCTACAGGAATACTTGAAATTCATATGGATGGTTACGGCTTCCTGAGAAGACACAACTACCTTTCCAGCGATGAAGACGTTTATGTTTCTCCATCCCAAATAAGAAGATTCAGGATGAGGACTGGAGACAAGGTGAGTGGAATCACCAGGCCTGCAAAGCAGGGAGAAAAATACAATGCATTGTTGTATGTAAAAAAGATAAATGACCTGAACCCGGAATCTGCAGTGAAAAGACCTGATTTTGACAAATTAGTACCTATATTTCCGGATGAAAGGATAAAACTTGAAACAAGCCAGATGAGACTGTCCATGAGAATAATGGACATAATATCTCCTATAGGAAGGGGACAGAGGGGAATGATAGTGGCTCCGCCGAAGGCAGGAAAGACAACCCTCATGAAAAGTGTTGCAAATGCAATAGCTGAAAACCACCCTGAACTTGAGTTGATAATACTTCTTATAGATGAAAGACCTGAAGAAGTTACGGACATGCAAAGATCCGTAAAGGGAGATGTTGTATATTCAACCTTTGACGAGTTGCCAAGGCATCATATAAAGGTGGCTGAAATGGTACTTGAAAGGGCAAAGAGACTTGTGGAGCACGGAAAGGATGTCGTTATACTTCTTGACAGCATAACAAGGCTTGCAAGGGCATACAACCTTACAATTCCGCCTACCGGAAGGACGTTGTCTGGGGGACTTGACCCTGGAGCACTTCACAATCCAAAGAGATTCTTCGGTGCCGCAAGAAACATAGAAAACGGTGGAAGTCTTACTATACTTGCTACCGCCCTTATAGAGACTGGAAGTAGAATGGATGATGTAATTTTCGAGGAATTCAAGGGAACAGGAAATATGGAGATACATCTTGACAGGAAGCTGTCTGAAAAAAGAGTATTCCCAGCCCTTGATATCAACAAGTCAAGTACTAGAAGGGAAGATCTTCTACTTGACCAGCACGAGCTTCAAACTGTATGGTATCTTAGGAAGGCTCTCAGTAACTATGCGACTGATTATGTAACTGAGAAATTCCTAAGCGGTTTAACGGTCACTAAAAACAATATGGAATTCATTGATAATGCAAAGAAGATAATGAATCTGGATAGAAATAAAAAGTAGAATAGGCAAAAAACATATTGAAATAAACTACATCCTATGCTATAATTTTAGGGTGTTAAAAAAAGAAATCAAAGTATCATTTTAGATATAAGCTTATTTGGAAAGAGGTGAAAAAGCATGAAAAAAGAAATACAACCTGAATACAAAGTAGTAAAAGTACACTGTGCTTGTGGAAACACTTTTGAAACTGGTTCTGTAGATGATGAGATCAGAGTGGAAATTTGTTCCGAATGTCATCCTTTCTTTACTGGAAAGCAGAAGTTCATTGATGCAGGTGGACGTGTTGATAAATTCAAGAAGAAATACAAAAGATAGACAAAGCGAATACAAAACAAAATACGGCCTTTATGGCCGTATTTTTTTGGGTTTAGGAAGCCAGTCTAGTGGATATGCGATTTTTTTGGTATAATAATAAAGTACATGGATTCATAAACATGAAATACTTGAACCTGCGAGGTGAAATACAGATATGGAAAAGAATAACTTAACAGATCACAGAGTAGACAAAACAATTATCAGGCTTACCATTCCAATGATATTCGGCATGCTAAGTCTTGTTATATTTAATCTTACGGATACATATTTCATAGGAAGACTTGGAATGGACCAGCTGGCAGCCATATCCTTCACCTTTCCCGTTGTTTTGATAATAAACAGCGTAGCCCTTGGAATGGGTATAGGAACGGCTTCAATAGTATCTCGTGCTGCCGGAAGTGGAAATCATAAATTATTGGTGAAGACGTCTACAGACGGATTGTTTCTGTCTTTTTGCTTCGTAGTTATAGCGACAATTCTTGGATTGAATACCATAGATCAGATATTCACACTTCTTGGAGCGGGTAACGATGTTATGGGATACATAAGGGAATACATGTCCATATGGTATCTTGGAATGCCTTTCGTTGTTGTTCCAATGGTAGGAAACTATATAATAAGATCCCTTGGAGATACAAAGACTCCTTCCATCATAATGACCATTGCTGCGACCGTTAATGTGATACTGGACCCTCTCTTTATTTTCGGCATCGGACCTTTCCCAGAAATGGGTATAAAAGGAGCTGCCCTTGCAACAGTATTTAGCAGGATGATCACCTTTACTGTGGCTCTATACGTTCTCATATTCAGGGACAAGGTCGTGAAATTCAGAATAAGGGAATTAAAGGATGCATATGAATCCTGGAAGCAGATACTTTATGTTGGGATACCTGCTGCCATTGTTAGAATAATTACTCCTGTAAGCGTAGGAATAATCACAAGGCTCATATCTGCATATGGATATGAAGCAGTTGCAGGATATGGAGTTGGAACGAAAATTGAATATTTTCTCCTTGCCTTTGTCAATGCCATGTCAAATGTCATGGTGCCTTTTGCCGGACAGAATTATGGTGCAAAAAAGGACTACAGAATCATTGAAGGAATGAACTATGTCAGGAAGACTATGTTTAAGTACAGTATTTTTATTTTTGTTCTCATGATATTTCTGGCCGACAAGATAGCACCTCTATTCAATGACAATATGGAAGTAAACAAAATAACAATTCTTTATCTTACAATTTTACCTATAGGATATGGATTCCAGGGAATGCTCCTGAACAATGCATCCATTCTTAATGCTGTGAACAAACCCTTCTATGCAGCACTTTTTTCGTCTGTTCAAATGTTTGTAATCTGCATACCTCTGGCGGTTACAATGTCAAGATATATAGGAATCAAAGGGATTTTCATTGCACTTCTAATATCATATATAATCAGCGGCAGCTTTTCCTATTTATTCACTAAAAAAACAATAAGAAAAAAAAGAATTAAGTGATAAAAGGTTTGGGATAACATTCAAAATCCTCCTTGAACCTTGATTTTATTTTGTAAAGGGTGTATAATTATTTAGTGTTCATTCTTTAAAAACAAAAAACCAAAAAACAAAAGAGAAACAAGAAAGGGGCGACAATTATGGATTATGGTTGGTTAGCGGTTTTACCACCAGTAGTAGCGATTATTTTATGTTTCGTGACAAAACGAGTTTTGATTTCGTTGTTTGCAGGTATTTTTACAGGTGCACTTATCATTTCAGGATTTAATCCTCTGGCAGCAGCTGGATATTCTCTTGAGACTATAGTGGCTCAGGTTACAGATGATTGGAATGCAAGACTTTTGATATTTAACCTTCTAATGGGTGCGGGAATTGCATACATTTGGAGACTGAATGGTAGTAAGGCTTTGACAGACTGGGCTAGAACAAAAATCAAGACAAAAAAAGGTGCCTCAGTTGGAGCATGGCTTTTAGGAATTATAGTATTTTTTAACGACTACTGTAATGCGGCAATAGTAGGTAACGTATTCAGAGACATTTCTGAAGAGCACAAGCTTTCTTCAGAGAAGCTTTCTTACATACTTGACTCTACAGCTGCACCAGTAGCAACATTTTTTATTTCTGACTGGATTGCATTCCAGATAGGTATGATTGGTTCGGGAATGGAAGTTGCTGGAATAACAACTGATCAGATAACTCCATTTGCGGCATATGTAAGCGGTATACCTTTAAACCTTTACTGCATCTTCGCAGTAATCTTCGTTGGTATAGTATCAATTTCAGGAAGAGATTTCGGACCTATGCTAAAGGCTGAAACCAGAGCAATGAAAGAAGGAAAAATAAGCAGAGACGGCGCAAGTCCGATGATGGATGTAGGTACAGAGTTGGGAGAGCCTGTAAAGGGTGCAGTTCCTAGAATAAGTACTTTCTTCATTCCAATAATCGCTCTTGTAGCAGTAACCCTTGTTGGATTCTATTCTACAGGACTTTCTGATGAAACTCGGGGACAAGGCCTAATGGCGATTCTTGGTAACGCAGACGCTGCAACAGCACTTCTTTGGGGAGCATTCTCAATGACTTTTGCAGGTATAGTAATGGCTCTTGGAACAAGAACAATGAGCATTAAGCAGACTATGGACAGCCTTATAGATGGTATGAAGCTTATGCTTCTTGCGTGTGTTATTCTAGTTCTTGCCTGGTCACTTGGTTCAATCACAGGAGATATGGACCTTGCCGGATTCATAGTTACACTTCTTGGAGATTCCTTGACATTTGGTATGATACCAATAGTGATATTCCTGTTTGGTATGGGAATATCATTTGCTACTGGAACATCGTGGGGAACAATGACAATACTTACTCCTATAGCAATACCACTTACATACAAGG
Source organism: Dethiosulfatibacter sp. (assembly GCA_030591825.1). Classification (GTDB taxonomy): domain Bacteria; phylum Bacillota; class Clostridia; order Tissierellales; family Dethiosulfatibacteraceae; genus Dethiosulfatibacter. The sequence continues at coordinate 918 of JAUVAG010000049.1, read as the reverse complement.
TAACTGGAGATTATCAAACTGCAGTTATGATGGCTGGAGTAGTATTCTCGGGAGCAATATTTGGAGACCACTGTTCACCAATATCGGATACAACAGTTCTTGCATCAATATTCGCAGGAGCAGACCATATAGACCACGTAGCTACACAAATACCATATGCGCTACTAGCAGCAGGAACAGCGCTTATAATGTATGTACTTTACGGGTTCATGGGAATTTCGCCAGTAATACTTATACCTCTTGGTGTAGTATTGATGATAGGGGTATTGTTTGTAATAGGTAAGAAAGATGATGAAACATTAGGTATCAATGAAAAAGCAAACTAAAAAACATAGTATTTAGATGAAACACAATAAAAATTTAATTTTGTTTTCTTTTGGCCGGCTTTCACAAGCCGGTTTTTGGTTGTAAAAAATTGGATTGAAGGAAGAAAGGGTTTTCTTGCAAAAGAAAATATTTTGCGCAAAATATTTTGCTTTAAAAATGCAAGGGTGATATAATATTGCAAGGGATATAAAAAAAAATCAAGGTGGATGATACTGTGAACAGACTCAAGATATATGAAGAGATACTCTCAAGGCTTGAAGAGGGTGTACATGTAGTGGACAGTGAAGGAAAGACGTTGATTTACAACGAGGCCATGGCTTCCATAGAGGGAATGACTGCGGAAGATGTATTGGAAGAGAACCTTCTTAAGATTCTTCCTGCTCTTGGATATGAAAGTACCCATATGGAGGTTCTTAAAAGTGGAGAGGCAATAGAGTCAAAATATCAGGAATACATATCAAAGAAGGGTAAGAAGATTGCAGCTGTCAACTCCACCTATCCAATAAAGGAAAATGGCAAAATAGTTGGAAGTGTTGAAATCTCAAAGGATATAACCTTTATGAGGAACATGTCTAACAGAATGATAGATCT
>JAUVAG010000228.1 GCA_030591825.1 Dethiosulfatibacter sp. | reverse complement strand
ATATCCTTCACTCATCTCAACAAAGTATTCAAGCAAATGCTCATTTATCAATGGCGTGTCACAAGGAATTACTACACATGCATGATTATTCGAATACTTCAATCCTGTATATATACCTGCCAAAGGTCCACTATCAGGAATTATATCCTTAACAACCTTTATATTATTAATTTTATAATTCTCTGGAGTGTTTGTAACCAGTATCGTTTCTTCAAAGACTTTGGCTTTATCTATAGCTATGTCAATAAAGCTTTTACCTTTATATTCAAGGAAGGCTTTATTTTTATTTTTCATGCGACTGCTTTTTCCACCCGCCAATATAATTGCCGTTGCTTTCAACATTAAACACACCTTATTAAATATATTTGTTCTTGCTACAGTATTTATAGGTTATCCGTTCCGTTCAATAGAACGCCGTTCCTTTTATTTCTTATATTAATAATATCATAATACCACTAATTTTTCAAGTGATATTTACTACTATCAGCCACTATTACTACTCTCTAATACCTTTTTTCTATAAGCTTTATTGCATTGAAGAGGAATTCATTTACTGGAGTTGGAACGCCCGTTTTTTCACCCAGTTCCAGTATACGTCCTGCAAACATTTCGACTTCTGTTTTTCTTTTATTTTCAACATCCTGAAGCATGGAAGGCTTTCCTCCATATGGAAGATTATCAAAATTTGAATAACATGAGTATAGGTCATCATCCGTCAAGCCAGTACCCTCTACTTGAGATATCTTAACAACTTCCATCATTGCAGCTCCCATCATGTTTTTTGCTTCTTGGAACTCTGCTACGACGCCATAAGTGGCTCCGGAAATTGCTGCAAGCTGGTTCACTCCTACATTAAGCATTAACTTCCACCAAAGAGACTTCATAATGTCATCCTCTATTTCATACTGTATGTCGCAGTAGTCAAAAAACTTTGCTACTTCTTGAATCTTAGAATCATTACAGTCATTTATAGACCCAATATGTATAATACCCTTGGCCCCCCTGTTGATCATGTTACCTTCCTTGACTCCTGAAATCTTGTTGATATATGAATATATCATCTTATCCATTCCATATGTTTCACCGATTATTCGTTCAGAATCTATACCATTTAATAGACTAAGTATTATAGTATTTTCTCCAATAAGCTTACCCATATTCTTTAAGGTCTTCGGAATATTATGAAAATTTAGTGCAAACAAGTACCATATCCATAACTCCTCCATTTTCAGGAGTAATATATTCAAAGTTTATTTTCTCATCATTTACAAATATACCTGTTTTTTCATATCTTTCTATTCTATCCCTGTCTGCAACAACTTTAAAATCATATCCCTTACCTACTATCTGTTCACCTACACTTGCTCCAATGGCTCCCAGTCCTATAAGTGCAACCTTTCTTATCATAAAACCTCCTCCAGTCATATTTTCTATTTATATAAGTTTTCCTTCGCATCTATACACGCTCTAAAAACATAATTTATTTGCTTTCTCATACAAATAATTATATAACAATCAAAAGCTACAATAAAGACAAACATAAAAAAACCTGCTGACTTAAGATTTAATCGTCAAATCTTTTATCAACAGGTTTGATATTGATTATATTAAATTTAATAAAACTTTTTAAAAGTTAATGCATATACCTATTTCGCGTTAGCTTCATTATCTTTCTTCTTTCTTAGTCCTTTTATAGGTTTATTTTCCCATAATACGAATACGCCTAGGAATGATAACACAATAGATAATATCGGATTAATAATATTCAATAATGCAAATGGTGCTAACTGCATTGTTGAAACACCTAAAGTAGTTGCCATAAATGCACCTGCTGTTGTCCAAGGAATCAGTGGACCTGTTAGTGTTCCACCTTCTTCAAGGACTCTACTAAGCATTGCCGGCTTCAAACCTCTTTTTTCGAATTCATCTTTGTACAAAGTACCATTCAATATGATACCAAGGTAGATTTCACCCATTGCAGCATTTGAAAGCATTGTCGAACATATGACTGTTAGTACAAGACCACCGGCTGTTTTTATTTTGCCAATAAAACCAACTATTAAGGCTCTTAGGTATCCTACTTTTTCCAAAACTCCACCTAAACAAAGAGCAATAAATGAAAGTGAGAAAGTCCACATCATATTTTGAATACCACCTCTCATCAAGAGGTTATCAACTAAAGCAACTCCTGTTTCCTGGCCATATCCATAGTTGACAGCTGTTAGTGCTGTGCTTAATGAAGTTCCCTGGAAAACTATAGCTACTATTATAGCTGTTGCCGCACCAATAACCATGGCTGGAACCGCTGGTACCTTCTTAAGATTCAATCCAAATAATACTACCATTGGCAATATAACTATTGGGTTTAAATTAAAATTGGCTGCTATTGTTGATTGGATAATTTCAATGTCTTCCGGATTACCAGTACCATTTGCATACTTGAATCCTATGAATGTATATATAACCATTGCAATAATATATGACGGAATAGTTGTGTAAGACATTGCTTTTATGTGATCATAAAGGTCTGCTCCGGCAGATACAGCTGAAAGATTTGTTGTATCGGAAATCGGTGACATTTTATCACCAAAGAATGCTCCTGATACAACCATACCTGCTACAATCGGTGCAGGTATTCCAAGGCCTACGCCCATTCCCATCAATGCTATACCTATGGTTCCTGCAGTACCCCATGAAGTACCTGTTGCCAATGAAGTAAAACTACACAGTAAAAGTCCAATCGGCAAGAAGAACTTTGGTGTTAAAAATTGCAATCCATAATAGATCAATGCTGGAACAGTACCTGCAGTAATCCACGTACCTATTATTGCACCTATTAATATAAATATCATCATTGCAGTCATAGCTCGACTGACACTGTTCTTCATTCCATCCGTTAACTCTTCAAAATTATAGCCTAACTTCATTGAAACAACTGTTGCAACTGCCAAACCAAGAATCAATAGTACATGAATATCTACATGCAACCACATTATACCTGCAATAAGAAATGCTACTATACTTGCAAACACAAAAAGTGATTGCCCAAAACTAGGTGTTCGTTTCTCATTTTCACTGCTCATAAAAAAACTCCTCTCAAGTTTAAATAATAATTAGATTTTTAAATATTAAGGTACTAAAAAAACGTTATCATAACACTAATATTAGTCCCTTGGTTTCTTCTGATAATATAGTCTGCGCGATTACTATTTCAGAAGAATGCTACTTATACCAGATGGGTATTTCGCCGAATTGGTACTTTTAAACTTTTTGTTCCGTTCTGCAGAACGTTGTTCCATTTTGTTATCTGTGTTAATAATATCATACTATCACTGGATTTTCAAGTTGTTTTTGATATTAATATATATACTTTAAACCGTATTTCTCAAAAACATCCTTCACTTTTTCACTGGATAGTAATTCATTCTCCTCATAGCAATAATACATCAACATCATAACCAGCCAAAAGTTTTCCACTCCCTGCAGGAATATCAACAAAACAGTTGCACCCAACCATTGACATAAGTGCCCCAGAACTCTGGTTTCCTTTTGTCAAGTACACTTGACCACCCTTATAATATGCTCTTAAAAGTCGTCTGTTTGGACTTCTTTTCATAAAGTTTTCAGCCATAACACCATTAATCGGCTTCATCTTTAATTCATTACATT
>JAUVAG010000180.1 GCA_030591825.1 Dethiosulfatibacter sp. | reverse complement strand
GGAGAGTCATTGACCCTTTCATTCATTGCAGGTGCAGGACTAATTATATTTGCGGGATATATCAACTTTCTTTCTTCAAATAGCAAAATTGGAAAAGATAATAATAAATCCAAAGTAGTGACCAATACAAAATAGCTAAACCAATTCACGAAATATTATTGTGATTTTTTCAATATCAATCGGTTATTGCGAAATCGACTGTTGACAAATCCCATAATGTAGTATATATTCATCTTAAGAATTCACATGACTGACGGAATTGCGGAATTAACCGCAAGGGAGTGTGAAAATTGTGTAATGCCGACCGTCTGGGCTAAATGTCCGGACGGTTTTTGTATTTTTTGTCCGGATACAATGGAGGTCAAAATGTTTAAGAAATGGAATGAATTTGAAAAAGGTATATGGGCAAAGGAAATAAATGTAAGAGACTTCATACAGAAAAACTACAGTCCATACATAGGAGACGAAAGCTTTCTCGTAGAAAAATCCGAAAGAACTGCTAAACTCTTCACCAAAGTTGAAGCACTCCTTGAAGAAGAGCAAAAAAGAGGAATCTACGATATCTATACAGATGCTCTTGCAGGCATAGACTGTGCTGGTGCAGGATACATTGACAAGGACAACGAGACAATAGTTGGTCTTCAGTCCGACGGACCACTCAAGAGACTAATAAACCCCTACGGTGGAGTAAGAATGGTTGAAGGAGCAATAAAGGTATACAATCTTGATGTTCCGGAAGACATACTGACAGACTTTAAAAAATACAGAAAGTCCCACAACGAAGGCGTATTTGACGTATACAACGATGAAATAAAAAAGGCAAGATCTGCAGGACTTATGACTGGACTTCCCGATGCATATGGACGAGGAAGGATAATCGGCGACTACAGAAGAATAGCCCTTTATGGAATAGACTACCTCATAGAAGAAAAGAAAGACTACCTTAAGAACATGTCCTTTCCTTTCACAGAGGATTCACTGAGAAACAGAGAAGAAATATCAGATCAAATAAAGGCTCTTAAAAAGATGAAAACAATGGCCTCTGCATATGGAATCGACATATCCATTCCTGCAATGGATGCACAGGAAGCCGTACAGTTTTTGTATTTTGGATATCTTGCAGGCGTAAAAGAAAGCAATGGAGCTGCAATGTCCCTTGGAAGAACAAGCAGCTTTTTGGACATCTACATCGAAAAAGACATTGAAAAAGGGCTAATAGACGAAATACATGCACAGGAGCTCATAGACCAGTTTGTAATAAAGTTGAGAATAATAAGACACCTAAGGACTCCAGAATATGATGAACTTTTCGCAGGAGATCCAAACTGGATTACAGAAGTTCTTGGTGGAACAGGAGAAGATGGAAGAACACTAGTTACAAAGACAACATACCGATTCCTCCACACCCTTACAAATCTGTCGGCTGCACCAGAGCCAAACATGACTGTACTGTGGTCAGAAAAGCTTCCACAATCCTTTAAGAAATACTGCTCAAGAATGTCAATAGAAACCTCATCAATACAATATGAGAATGATGATATAATGAGACCAATGCATGGAGATGACTATGCCATAGCTTGCTGCATATCTGCCATGAGAGTAGGTAAGGAAATGCAGTTCTTCGGAGCGAGATGCAACCTTGCGAAAGCACTTCTCTTCGCAATCAACGGCGGAGTAGATGAACTCTCAGGTGAAATGATAATTGAAGGAATAGATAAAATAGATTCAGAAATCCTTGATTTCAACCAGCTAATGGATAACTACAAAATAGTTTTGTCAAAAGTTGCAGAACTTTATGTTAATACAATGAACTCAATCCACTTCATGCATGACAAATACGCCTACGAATCAGGCCAAATGGCTCTTCATGATGGAATAGTGGGAAGATACATGGCCTTTGGTGTTGCAGGTCTTTCAATAGTAATGGACTCCTTCAGTGCAGTGAAGCACGCTGAAGTTAAAGTTGTTAAGGAACATGGACTTACTACAGACTTTGAAATAAATGGAGAATATCCAGCCTATGGAAATGACATTGACGAGGTGGACTACCTTGGAAATGAAATACTTTCATTCTTTACAAACGAGTTGAGAAAACACAAGGCATACAGAAATGCAAAACATACCCTTTCAGTGCTTACAATCACTTCAAATGTGGTTTACGGAAAGAAAACAGGAACAACTCCAGACGGAAGAAAGTCTGGAGCACCATTTGCACCAGGAGCAAACCCAATGCACGGAAGGGACTCAACAGGAGCACTGGCATCACTGAACTCAGTTGCAAAACTTCAGTATAATAATATCTGTGAAGATGGAATTTCAAACACCTTCACTGTTATTCCAGAAGCAATAGGAAAGCTAGACAGGCACAGAATAGACAACCTAGCAACAATTATGGACGGATACTTCAGCCAGAAGGGACACCATCTCAATGTCAATGTATTAAGAAAAGAACTTCTTCTGGATGCATATGACAATCCAGACAAATATCCAAACCTTACAATCAGGGTTTCAGGATATGCAGTTAAATTCAACAAGCTGACTAAAGAACAGCAGATGGATGTAATCAACAGAACCTTCCACAAAAAAATGTAGTTAGGTAAACAGGAGTATTTTATGATAAAAATTCATTCAGTTGAAACAATGGGAGCATTAGATGGACCTGGCATAAGAGTAATATTCTTTCTACAGGGATGTCCTCTAAGATGTCTTTACTGTCACAATCCAGATACTTGGGAATTATCGGGGGGAAGTGATTATTCATCCAATAAAATAATCGAGAGAGCATTGAGATACAAACCATATTTTAAAAACAACGGTGGAATCACCTTCTCGGGAGGCGAGCCACTTATACAGGCTGAAGAACTGCTAAAAGTCATAAAGCTGGCAAAAGAAAACGGGCTTCATACAGCCCTTGACACGTCGGGGTATTATACGTGCAAGGACAGTGTAATTTCTGAACTTCTTGACTATACAGACCTTATGATTCTTGACATCAAACACGAAAAAAAAGATATGTACAAAAAAATCACAGGCCTTGAAATTGACAGACATAAGAATTTCAAAGAACTTCTGGAAAAAGCAAAGTCAAAAATCTGGCTTAAGCACGTAGTAGTGCCTGGTCTGACCGACGATATAGAACATATGAAAAGCCTGGAAAAAGAAGCACGGACATATCCACTTGACAGGGTTGAAAAACTTGAACTCCTTCCCTACCACAGCTTGGGCGAAATGAAATATGAAGAGCTTGGTATGGGCTATCCACTGACAGGTACGGAAGAAATGAATATGGAAAAACTTAAAGAACTGAAAAAGCATATAAAATTAGACTGTCTCATTTGAGACAGTCTTTCTTTTTCGAGTCATAGACAAAGCACCTAGGCAATCAATATCCTCAAGCTTGAAAGATCAGTCATTCCCTTTATCTTAATCTCCTGTACCGCCAGCTCCAGATATTTCGGATCAGTAGTTATTGTTTTAGTCAGGGACTGGATTAGCTTAAGTGCCACTTCGTCATCCATTCCTCTGTTTGAAATGGCAAGTCCAGTCAGATTAAACTTCATAAGACCATATACTATGCACAATTTCATATAGAAGTTCCATATTTTTTCAACATTCAACATCTCGCTTCCATATATGAAAACATGGTTAACTAGATAATTTTCCATTATGTGTTCCCGCTCTTCCAAATAAGACTCCAGATACCTTTCATATCCTTCTCTGTAGCATCTTCCTATCTCCTTTGCTTCCATGGCACCAAAAACATCAAGAACCTTCCAGAGGCATTCCAGATATCTACCTGATGAAAAGGCCCTACCGTCCTTTTCGTTAAATTTCATGGCCAGCAAGGCATTCAAAATATCAAATTGCTCTTTATAGTCAGGTGAAACATCATGATTGAAACCATTGTCACCTTGTATCACCTTATGGAGATACACTCCAGCATTATACAATCTATCACTTATATTAAACTCTCTGTCTTTAAGAATTTCAATTACTGATTTTCTATACTCCTTGAATTCCCTGATTTCAACCATGTTGTTGATATCTATGAAGTTTAATGAAATATCATCAAAATCAACAAATTCCTGAAGAATTTCAAAATCCATTCCATCTTTGTTCATTAGTACCAGCTCGGCAGCAACGGAACAAGTAAGTAGACCTAGGGAACCTCCCCCTAAGTCTCTCTCAGAACCGTACGTGAACCTCT
>JAUVAG010000060.1 GCA_030591825.1 Dethiosulfatibacter sp. | reverse complement strand
GCAACTTTTTCAGCGCAGACATTTATATGATGACAGGTGTAGGCGATGGTCTTGATTTAAAGAATTGTCTTGAATATTTAAATTCTGAAATTTTTGAATTTTTAATTAAGGTTACTTCGAAAAAAATAGGGATAGATTTGTATGAATATTATCCCTATAATATATTAAAATTACCATACTTTGATGATTTTAATAAGGGATACAATAAAAGGGTAAATTGTGATAATATAGATTTACACTTATACTCTTACCTTGGCTTTGATAGCGAGGAAATACAATTAACATAGAAATTTTTAGATAAGTTAGTGTGAAATAATGTATGGAAAACAATAACCAAATGAGGGGCGGGGAATTATATGAAAAAAATTAAATTACTAATAATAACAGTTGTTATTATAATTTCAATGACTGTAAGTGCAGGAGCGGATGTATATTATTTTGATATCTATGACCATTGGGCAGAAGATGATATTTATTATGCAACAAATTCCTTGAATATTTTCAATGGATATGGAGACTGGACATTCAGACCGGACAATAACGTTACTATCAGTGAATTCGCAAAAATTATATATAAAATTGGTAATGAGAATGGAATAATGGATATTGATATGACTGGTGATGTGGGTTATGGGGATATTGATTTGAATCACTGGGCATACTCATATGTCACATCGCTTGATAACTATATGAAAAAAACTGAAAGGATAACCATAAGCCTTAAGGATGTTTTCGAAGGTGAAAATCTTGAACCTGACAGATTCATTACGAGGTATGAAGCAGCTTTGGTTACCTCGGCATTGTCATTGCCATCAGTCGATAATGAGGAATTGCCTTTTTACGATATTGATGATGATGACAAATTTATAGAAATATTTAGTGAACTATACAACAATGACATTTATTTAGGATTCAGTGACAATATGTTCCGACCTGAAACAAATCTGACTAGAGCTGAAGCTGCAGTAGTTTCAAAAAGAATTTTCAAGGAAGCAATATATTCCAGAAATGATTACCTTGGTGGAATTACCTATTTTAATGATGATTACAAAGGCGAGTTTCCCTTGTTTTACGACTATGAAAACAGTAGTTTGACGGATGATGACTTTAGGTATATAAAAGCCGTAACAACTATAGAATATCTGGAATTCGGAGGCTATATCTTTCCCGAGGATGAACCATTATATGACCTTAATCCAGTGAGAACATTAAGGGAGCTTGATGAAAATGATTATTTCAATAAAATTGGGGTGCACTATTATCTGCTCTTAAATGACGATATAACCGATGATGTAAAGCTTTCTCACAGCAGCGCCATATTGGATTCCATGCTTTTCAACACGGGTATTGACAGGGAAGAAAAGTTTATATTGCTTCATGAAATTGTTAATTACAATATGGACAAGAAAATGATCATCTATCTTGAAGAAACAAAAAAAAGGATTGATGACAATATTCTGAGAGCAGATATTGATTTTTTGCTCATGGATTATTATAATAAGAATGAAAAATTTGCAGAGCTTTATAAATTGGTAATAAATTATGGAAATCTAGGTTTGACATCAGATGAATTCGTAGATTTAAGTGTTGTGGAAAGTCTATTATTGGAAATTTCTGAAGAGGAAGTAATTGACTATGACAGTGAATTTGTTATTATTGAAAAGTATATTACTAATTTAGCTTATTCTTTATATAATGTTGGTTTTTTTGACGAAGCTGAAAACTTCGTATATAATTACATAGATAAATTTAACAATGATGAAAACTATAGTGTGATTTCAGACTCCAGGTTTGAAAATTTTACAGGTATCATCAAGGCGTTAAAAATAAAATAACATGGAGGAAATATGAGTAATCCGATTTTTAAAATTGAAATGGAAAATGGAGATGTAATGAAGGGGGAGTTGTATCCCGACAAGGCTCCGAATACAGTAAAAAACTTTGTATCTCTTGTAAATAAAGGCTATTATGACGGATTGGTTTTTCACAGAGTCATTAAAGGATTTATGATTCAAGGAGGATGTCCTCAGGGTACTGGAACAGGTGGACCTGGGTATTCTATCAAGGGAGAATTCAAAAGCAACGGGTTTGACAACGACATAAAGCACGAAAAGGGTGTATTATCAATGGCTAGATCACAGCATTCTGATTCTGCTGGTTCTCAGTTTTTCCTAATGCATGCGAAATCACCTCATCTTGATAACAGCTATGCTGCATTTGGAAAGGTTACAGAAGGACTTGATATAGTAGATAAAATTGCTGAAACAAAAACCGACTTCAGGGACAAGCCAAAAGAAGATCAAAAGATTAAGCAGTTTACCATTGATTTGAACGGCTATGAAGCGGAAGAACCAGAAACTGTTTAACATTCTTAGGCAAGTACAAAGCAACTCTCTTAAGCTATAAATAAAGGGATTTAAAAATAGTATGTCAGAATTGACATACTATTTTTATTGAAATCATGTGATGAATTCAGGTTTATGTAAAAATAGCTTGCTTATTTTGGTGAATAGTATTAAACTGATGAAAGTATGTTTAAGAAAGGAAGTTTAATAAAAAACTTATGAATAATAAAATTGTAAATATAGCTGTTATAGCTCACGTTGATGCTGGAAAATCTACCTTGGTTGATGCATTTCTTTCACAAAGCGGTGTTTTCAGGGACAATGAGGAAGTAGTTGACTGTGTTATGGACAGCAACGATTTGGAGAGAGAAAGAGGAATTACGATTTACTCCAAGAACTGTTCTGTTTTGTACAAAGATACAAAGGTGAATATTGTGGATACACCAGGTCATGCCGACTTCTCATCAGAAGTTGAAAGGATTATAAAGACTGTAGACACTGTAATTCTTCTTGTTGATTCTTCTGAAGGTCCAATGCCTCAAACAAGGTTTGTTCTTCAAAAATCACTGGAAATGGGACTTAATCCTATTCTGTTAATCAACAAAATTGACAAGAAAGACCAGAGAGCCGAAGAAGTTGTAGACGAGGTATTTGACCTTTTTGTAGAATTGAATGCAAATGAGGAACAACTTGATTTCCCAATCCTTTATGGAGTTGCTAAGCATGGAATAGTGAAATATGAACTGGAAGACGACAACGAGGATATAGTTCCTTTGTTTGATACAATCTTAAAGCATACAGATTGTTATCCTCAGCTTGATGATGAAAACCTTCAGATTCAGATTTCATCTCTTGGATATGATGAATATATCGGTAGACTTGGAATTGGAAGAATTTTTAAAGGAAGCATAAAAGAAGGACAGAATATTTCAGTATACAAAAGAAATGGTGAACTGGAAAAGTGCAAGGCTGGAAAGCTTTTCACATATATGGGTATGAACAGGGTATCTGTAAAGGATGCATACTCAGGTGATATTGTAGTTATTTCAGGGTTAAGCGATATATCCATTGGTGAAACAATAGGTCTTCCAGACAAGGTTGAACCTCTTCCAATGATAAATATTGAAGAGCCTACTCTTTCAATGAACTTTTTAGTAAATTCATCTCCTTTTTCAAGTAGAGATGGAAAATATGTAACTACAAGACATATCAAGGCAAGACTTGAGAAGGAACTTGAAGTTAATGTAGGACTTAGGGTTGAAGCAATAGAAGACAATACAGAAGGATTTAAAGTTTCAGGTAGAGGAGAACTTCATCTTTCTATTCTTATAGAAAATATGAGAAGGGAAGGATATGAGCTTTCAGTATCCAAACCAGAAGTTATATTCCATAAAGAAGATGGAAAAACAATGGAACCAATAGAGAAGGTTTTTCTGGAAATGCCTGATCAATTCAGTGGCACTGTTATTCAAAAACTGAATCTTAGGAAGGGTGAACTTACTTACATGATTCAGGAAAACGGATATACAACGCTAAACTACGATGTACCAACAAGGGGACTCATCGGTTATAGAAACGAATTTATCAATGATACAAGAGGCGAAGGAACCATTATAAGAGGATTTGATAGATATGATAAGTACAAGGGTGAAATCCCTGGAAGAAAAAACGGTGTTCTTATTTCAGTTGAAACCGGATTTGCCATGTCATATTCCCTTTCAAATCTTTCGGACAGAGCACAGCTGTTCGTTGAGCCTGCACAGGAAGTATATGAAGGAATGGTAATAGGAATAAACAGTAGAAATGAAGATATGACTGTAAATCCTTGTAAGAACAAAAAACTTACAAATATGAGAGCAAGTGGAACAGATGATTCGGGTAAGGCTATTTCATACAAAATAATGAATCTTGAAGAATCACTGGAATTCATAGATCATGATGAGCTTCTGGAAGTTACTCCAAACCACTTGAGATTGAGGAAAAAACACCTTTCAGAAAACGACAGGAAAAAGAATCACAGAAAAAAATAAGCAGGTAATTATATGATTAAAAATATTATATTTGATCTTGACGGAACGCTGGCTGATTCAGAAGAACTTATCATTAGATCCTTTCAGCATATACACAGGATTTTCAAAGGTAGAGAGGAAGACGAGGCTGTTCTTAAAAAGACCTTCGGGGCAACAATGAAGGATGTAATAACATCGGATTTCGAAGAGCCTTATGAAATAGTCCTTGGAGAGTACAGAAAATATCACCATGCCAATTTTGAGAAATACATGAAACTTTTTCAAGGGGCAGATGAATTAATAAAAACTCTTCACGAGAGAGGATATACTCTTGGAATTGTAACTTCAAGACTTGAGTATACGGCTATGAAAATACTGAACATGCATGGAATAAGGGATTGTTTTTCTTCAGTAATCACAGCCGATATGTGCGAAAACCACAAGCCTCATCCGGAACCCTTGCAAAAATGTCTTGGAGAGCTAAATGCTAAAAAGGAAGAATCCATTTATATAGGAGACACAACCTTTGATATTGAATGCGCCAGGAATACAGGTGTTAAGTCCGTCTTGGTTACTTGGAATGATTATGAACATGTTGAAGAAAAGATAAAAGCAGATTATGAAATAAGCAGCTATGATGAAGTATTTGACATCATTAATGATTAGATAGAGATGGATTTCCAAAAGATATATTTATAATTTAGAACAATTGATTTAATTAATAACAGGGAGAAATGTTTAAAAGCATTTCTCTTTTTTAATGCAGTCTACTTCATCAAGTTAATAATATTTTTAATATTAGTATTTGATTCATTGAATTATTAGTAAATGATATTTCAAATATAACAAAAATATGATATAATTTTATTATATGAACATATATTTTTTACAAAGGGATACATAGGGTGTCTCTAGTGTTGAATTGAACAACCCCAAGGAGGTTTGTTATGAAATCAAACAGAAAAATATTTGGATTAGTTATTATTATGCTATTATTGTTTATTACTCCGGCCTTTGCCGAAGATGGCGGCAGTCCCTATGGAATATTGTCACTGTTACCACCTTTACTGGCAATAGCTCTTGCATTCATGACCAAACAGGTTATATTATCGTTGTTTCTTGGGATTTTCTCAGGAGTTTTGATGCTTAATGGATACAACCCGTTTATATCCTTTCTGAGAACACTTGATACATATATTCTAGGTAGTCTTGCGGATAGTTGGAATGCAGGTATTATCATATTCTCCCTGACCATAGGAGGTATGGTAGGAATTATTGGAAAAATGAAAGGTACTCAAGCAATTGCTGAATCATTGTCAAAAAGGGCTAAAACAGCTAAGAGTGCTCAAATAGCCACTACAATCATGGGAATGGTTATATTCTTTGACGATTATGCAAATACACTTATTGTAGGCCCTACAATGAGGCCTTTGACAGATAAAATGAAAGTGTCGAGAGAGAAACTCTCGTATATCGTTGACTCTACTGCTGCACCAGTTGCAGGAATGGCAGCTATTTCCACATGGGTCGGCTATGAAATAGGTCTTATTGCAGATGTTTTCACTAACATGGGTATAGAAGGAAACTTTTTTATGGTTTTTCTCAAGACAATACCTTATGCATTCTACAATATCTTTACTCTTGTTCTAATTTACACGTTAATCTTACAGGGCAGAGAGTATGGTCCTATGTATGAAGCAGAAAAAAGAGCAAGAACTACTGGGAAAGTACTGGCTGACGGTGCTAAGCCTATGTCGAATCTTGATTTTGGTGATTTTGATGACAATAGGAAAATAGAACTTAAGGTTTCCAATGCTGTTATTCCTATAGCAACTCTTGTAATCACAGCATTTTTAGGATTATGGTACAATGGCTGGGTTCTTGGAGACGGTGAAATACCTTGGACTGCAATGAGAGAATGTTTTGGAAATGCTGATGCTTCGGTAGTTCTTATCTGGGCTGCTGTTACTGGAAGCATAATTGCAGGTATACTTGCCCTTTCTAGAAAAATCATGAATATAGGAGAAGTATTTGATTCATGGATTGAAGGATGTAAGTCATTGTTTATTACAGCCGTAATACTGATATTGGCCTGGTCTATTGGTGCTATTGTTGGTGAAATACAGACAGCAGAATTCCTGATTCAAGTAGTTTCGGATTCAGTACCGGCACTTTTGTTGCCAATACTTGTTTTTGCAATATCATGCTTAGTGGCATTCTCTACAGGAACTTCATGGGGAACCATGGCAATTGTTGTTCCATTGGCTGTACCACTGGCAAGTGCCTATGTAACAGTTGATCCTACAACTTCACCAGTTGTTCTTGCTACTTTAAGTGCAGTTCTTTCTGGTTCAATCTTTGGAGACCATTGTTCTCCAATATCAGACACAACGATTATGTCATCAATGGCTTCCGGTTCAGACCACCTTGACCATGTTAAGACACAGGTACCATATGCCTTGACAGGTGCAGCTTTTGCCATGATATCATATGTCATTGTAGGAACTTTTAACAGTTTGCTGGGTACAAT
>JAUVAG010000214.1 GCA_030591825.1 Dethiosulfatibacter sp. | reverse complement strand
GAATTTCCGACTGGGTAAACAATATTGACACCAGCCCAGTAGAGGTGGAGACTCAAAATCAAATATCCATGTTTTACCATATGATAGGAAGGTATTATATCAGAGCTGGGGAATACGACAGGGGAAAGGCCTATATCGAAAAGCTCAAGAAGCTCAACAGCATGGGATTTGAAAATATCAATAATCAAAACATAATAAGGGCAAACAGGCAACTTGTTTGCATATTCATGAACAGGTATGACGAATATAATCTTGGTAGGATAATAGAGGAATCTATTGAGCTTACTAAAAATGAAAGGGAAGAAGAAAGAGCCATTTGGTACAGGCTAAAAGGCTATCACAGAATAATGATAGGAGATATTGTGAAGGCAAGAGAATATCTTTTTGATTCTATAAGAGTATTTGAAAGTTCTTCTGAAATAAACAAATATATGGTAAACCTGGCGGCATCATACAACTGGCTTGGTGAAACATACAGACTGGAAGAAGAATACGTCAAAGCTATTAAACATTATACCAAAGCCATCTCCCTGTGCGAAGACATTGATATGCTGGGAGGAACACCAATATTTTATGCCAACTACGGTCAGTGCCTCTATGAAATGGGAGAAATGGAAAAATCCATGGATGCAATTGGAAAGTCCATAGAGCTTTATAAGTTGACAGACTCAATATGGGGAAAATCATTGCCGTATTCCTATAGAGCCAGGATATATTTTGACAAAATGGAATATGATAAAAGCGAACAGGATCTAAAAAAATGTATTGAATATTCCGATAAGTTGGAAAGCAGTTATGAATCAGGAATTTGCAGGGACAGCAGAAATTATATAAAACACATATAAAAGATTAATTTAATAAAACATAAAAATTAAAATAATTTTTATGTTTTATTTTATATTTATTTGACAAACCGTGAGTATAATTCAATTAAAGATAAAATTTAATGGAGGAACATTATGAATAGTGTTATATTAAACGGAGATAGTCTTACTATACGGGATGTAGTAAATGTAAGTAGAAATAATTATAAGGTTGAAATCAGCCAAGAGAGCAGAGATGAAATTATAAAAATGAGAAAGCATATCGAAGACAAATGGATCTGCGATGATGCACCACCAGTATACGGATTCAATACAGGTGTTGGAAAACTTAAGGATTATAATATTTCAGCTGAAGACAATAACAAGTTCCAGATGAATATTGTAATGTCTCACTGTGGTGGTGTTGGAGAACCTGCTTCTGAAGAAGTAGTAAGAGCAACTATGCTTGTAAGACTTAATGCATTTTGCGTGGGAGTATCGGGACTTAGAATAGAGACTGTTGACAGATTGGTTGAGCTTCTAAATAGTGGAGTTCATCCTGTAATACCTGTACAGGGCTCAGTTGGAGCATGTGGAGACCTTGCACCTCTTGCTCACATGGTATCAGTAATGATAGGATATGAGGAAGCCGAAGCATATTATGAAGGTGAAAGAATGAGTGCTCCAGATGCTATAAAGAAAGCAGGATTGGAAAAAGACTTTGTACTTCAAGCAAAAGATTGTCTTGCACTAATAAATGGAACTACAATGTTTGCAGGAATGGCTGCACTTAATGTAGCTGATGCTGAAGAGCAGCTTGCAATGGCTGAAATTTCTGCAGCATTAAGCCTAGAGGCAGTTAGAGGTGAACTTGCAGCATTTGATGAAAGAGTACATATTGCGAGAAAGCAGGTTGGACAGGTTAAGGTAGCTGCAACTATTAGAAAATTGGTAGAAGGTAGTCAAAGAACTACTGATGAAGCTAGAAAGGTGCACCTAAAGGATGATGTTGTACATCCTGCTTATCAGCCAAGAGTTCAGGACTTATATTCATTAAGATGTCTTTCACAGGTTCAAGGATCATGTAGAGACAATTTTAACTATGCAAAGGATTTGATTGAAAGAGAAATTAATGCAGCTACTGACAATCCACTTGTTTTCTGGAATGAAGATAAGAATGATTTGGATTTTATAAGTGGTGGAAACTTCCATGGAGAGCCTATTGCATTTGCAATGGATATAATAGCTATATCATTGGCTGAGATTGGAAATATATCAGAAAGAAGAACATTCAGCCTTTGTGACAACACATTAAGCTATGGGTTACCTCCAATGCTTGTAGGAGAGCCTGTTGGACTTAACTGTGGATATCCAATAATTTCATGTGCAGCGGCAGCTCTTGCTTCTGAAAACAAGGGTCTTTGCTTCCCGGCAAGTGTTGACACCATACCAACAAAAAGTAACCAGGAAGATCATGTAAGTATGGCTCCATGGGCTTGTAGAAAACTCAAACAAATAATTGGAAATCTTGACAGGATTCTTGGAATAGAGTTTCTTCTTGCAGCAAGAGGAATCTATATCACTGAAAAACACTTGGGACAGTTTGAACTTGGATTGGCAACAAAACCTACATATGAATTCTTGAGAGAGCAGATACCTTTCACAAATGATGATTCATATATGCCTTCACAGTCAACTCCAGCAATCAAGGCAGTAGAGGATAGATCCATATTGAGACTTGTTGAAGGAATAGTAGGAGATTTGTTTTAGCAATTAATCAAAGTAATCAGATTAAAAGTTATATCTGGTGGCATCTTAATAAGTGGATTTGAAGGGTGCCGCCTTTTTAAAACGAGGGTTTAAAATGACAAAAGCTTACATCGAAATAAATAAGAACAACTTAAAGGAAAATTACAACAAAATAGTGGATTATATTGATGACAGCAATGTGAAGAAGCTCTGTGTAATAAAAGCCAACGGTTATGGACTAGGTGCAGTTGAAGTGGCGAAGATATTTGCAGAAGAAGGGGCTGATTATTTTGCGGTAGCAACCATATCTGAAGCAGTTGAATTAAGAGAAGAAGGTATAAAGACTCCTACTATGATTCTGGGATATACTGACGAAGAGGATTTTGAAATATTGGTAAAATACAATATTACCCAGACTGTATATGATCTGGAACAGGCAAAACTACTAAATGAATGTGCAAAAAAACACAATAAAACCGCCAAGGTGCATGTAAAGATTGAAACGGGTCTTGGAAGACTTGGGTTTTTCCCGGAAGATGAATCAATAGAAAAAATCAAGGAAATCAAATCATTTAAAAACCTGTTTGTTGAAGGAATATTTACTCATTTTGCATGTGCTGACAACAAGGACAACGACTATACGCATATTCAATATGAAAAATTCGATGCATTTTTAAAGAAACTTGATTCGGAAAATATCGATTTTTCAATAAGACATGCTGCAAACAGTGGTGCAATACTTAATTTTAAGAATTATTACCTGGATATGGTAAGAATAGGAATAATATTATATGGTGTTTATCCTGAGGAAGACAGTACGCTTAAATTAAAACTGAAGAAAACCTTTTCAATAAAGGGGAAGATAGCAAGCGTTAAGTATCTTCCAAAAGAATGCTCAATTGGTTATGGCGGCTCATTTACTACCGATAGAAAAACAAAAGTTGCTGTCATACCTATGGGATATGTGGATGGAATACCTAAGATTTATGAAAAAAAGGGATTAATACTTGTAAAAGGAAAAGTCTGTAAAATACTAGGCGGAATATGCATGGATCAATTCATGGTGGATGTAAGTGAAGTAGAAGATGCTAAAATAGGGGGTGAATTTGTGGTTGTAGGCAGTCAGGGTGATAATGAAATAACCCTTGATGATTTGGCTGAAAAGTCAAACACAAACTGTTATGAAACTATTTCAAGATTGGGAAGCAGAATAAAAAGACTATATATCTAAATTTGGAGGAGAAAAAATGGATAATAAGGAAGTTAAAGTTAGTTTAGGAAAAGCTATATTTGTATTTGTATTTTTATTCGTATCTTTGTTGTT
>JAUVAG010000152.1 GCA_030591825.1 Dethiosulfatibacter sp. | reverse complement strand
TATATAGTTAGTTATTTTATTCCTAATACTTCATATTCAACTATGGCACCGCTAGGTGTCTCTACATTTACGATATCTCCTTCTTTTTTGCCCATAAGAGCCTGTCCAAGAGGTGATACGTTGGATATTCTTTCCTTAAACGGATCAGCTTCTGCAGATCCAACTATCTGGTATTCCATTATTTCATCAAATTCAATGTCTTTCACCTTAACTGTGCATCCAAGATTAACAAGATCATTATTGTTATTGTTCTCTATAATTTTTGCATTCTTAAGCATGTTTTCAATTTTAAGAATTCTTCTTTCTATATCAGCTTGTTCATTCTTTGCTTCATCATATTCTGAATTTTCACTTATGTCACCAAAAGCAAGAGCCGCTTTAATCTTTTCTGAAACTTCTTTTCTTTTTACAACCCTCAAATTTTCCGTTTCCGCTTTAAGGTCTTCTAAGCCTTGTTTCGTTAGCAGAGTTTCATTATTTGTCATTTTTTTCTCCCCTTTGGTAAATAATATTTTATCCTACAAAGTATATGTTATGAGACATCATATGTCAAGGTATTTGGCATCTATGAATCTCTATTTATTTTATCTATGTATTCATTGATGAGACTAATCATTTCATCTCTTGTCTTTACCCTATTGAAACGTCCTCTCATTTCGGCGGCACCATATAATCCCTTTATGTACCATCCCGCATGTTTTCTCATCTGCAAAAGGGCTACTCTTTCAGGTTTTTCCATGACCAGCATTTCAACATGTTCCGAAAGCTGTCTCAGCTTTTCTTCGTGGGCTATTCGGTCTTCAACTACACTTCCCTTAATGAGTTCATTGGAATCCCTGAATATCCATGGATTCCCAAAGGCTCCCCTTCCAATCATGACACCGTCACATTTGGTGTATTCAAGCATGTCCATTACATCCTTAGGTGTGAATATGTCGCCATTGCCTATAACGGGTATGTCCATATTCTCCTTAAGTTCCCTTATTGCATCCCAGTCCGCCTTTCCTGAATAGAATTGCTCCCTTGTCCTTCCGTGAAGTATTACTGTATCAATACCTGACTCCTGGGCGATTCTTCCTATTTCAAGAAAATTGATGTTTTCATCGTTCCATCCCTTTCTGAACTTCACAGTTACAGGCTTGTTGGATGCAGCCTTTACCCTTTTCATTATTTCACCGGCAAGCATAGGGTTTTTCATTAGAGCGCTCCCGTCTCCATTTTTAACTATCTTTGGAGCAGGACAGCCCATGTTTATGTCAAGAATCTGGAATGTATCCATATGATTCAGCTTTTCAATCACTATTTTCTCCATGATGTCCGGATCAGATCCAAATATCTGCAGAGACACGGGGGTGTCTCCCACATCTATATCCATGAGAGTATGTGTTTTCTTGTCGTTGTACAAAAGACCCTTGGCGCTTATCATCTCCGTACATACAAGACCTGCACCGAATTTTTTGCATATCATTCTATAGGTCTTGTCCGTTATACCTGCCATTGGGGCAAGTACAACATTGCTTTTCAATTCTATATTACCTATCTTCATCAATATTTATTCCTTAATCATTCTTACTTCCTGCTTGTTCATATCCACTATGTTTCCGCAGGATGAGCAGTCAGAGTACAAAAGGCTTCCGTCACAGTCAAAACCGGATATTTCCACCTTTTTCCATCTTTTGTTGCCTTTTTTTCTTATTTCCATAAGGTTGTCGTATCTTTCAAACATTCTGTTCCATGGCTGGAAAAGCTCCTGGCCTTCGTCTTCTACAAATCCAAGATATTTCTTTTCCAAATCATTGAGAATATCCGATACAAGCTTCTCCCTTGGAATTCTTTCTCCGGTAATCTGGTTGAGGGAAATTCCTCTGTCAATATTTGACATGAAGTCTTCATTTTTTATATCAAGATTAACTCTTATTCCAACTATATATGATACTTCTCTTCCTTTTATGGATTTTTCCACAAGGGTGCTTCCAAGTTTTTTGTCTTCATAGTACAAATCATTGGGCAGTTTAAGTTCTGTCTCTATATCTATATTTTTAAGTACATCGTGTACCGATGCTACTGCTGCAAAATTTAGTACATTGGTTAAGTCCCTGACTCCAGCATTTTTGAATATTATACTCAAGTATAGTCCACCCTTTGGAGAATACCAAAGATCCTTGTTTCTTCCCTTGGAATCCCACTGTTCTTCAGCAAGTATCACCATTCCATTAGGACTTTGGGCTGAAATACTTCTTGCCTTCTTCACTGCACATTGGATGCTGTCAAATTGAAGGAATGTCCTTCCAACTTCCCTGGTTTCCAATATTGAGTTTAAAAGATCAAAATCATACATTCAAATCACCTCTCATCCCGATGTATGAATAATACTATAGTTCAGTCTAATATTCAAGGATAATTACCTATTTATATACTTCAGAGGGTTGTAACTACAACATCTAAATTTACTTTCCTACTATAATCAGGCAAGAACAAAGCAGCTTTGCTGAATTAACTACATAAGCGGTTAATGTATATCGCGTATTCAACAAGAAAGCAGCTATGCTGCGTTAACCGGGTCACGCTTCATGTGACCATAGCGGTTATTAAGAGGTCGTAGAAAGTTTCCTTAACCGTGTAATACCAACGCTTCAAGGGATTACGCATTTTTAACTTTCTTAGACTACGAGAAAGCAGCTACGTTGCGTTAAATGTGTGAACATTTATTAAGATGTGAAAGAAAGTTACCTTAATCACATAACACCAAGACTTCAAGGTGTTATCAATATTTTAGCTTTCTTAAGCTATAAAAAAGCATCTGCGTCGAAACACAGATGCTGATTTCTTAAATTTTATAGTCCTAGGATATCTTCTATCTCAGCAAGAAGTGCTTTTACTTCTTCCATTGTAGTGTCGGCCATGTGCGCGATTCTGAAAGTTTTTTCCTTCAGGTCGCCATATCCGTTGGATATCATATAACCTCTTTTTCCTAACTCTGCATTTAAGTCCTTAACGCTGATTCCCTTAGTGTTCTTGATGTTAGTCAATGTGTTTGAAAGGTGGTTTTCGTCAGCAAAAAGTTCGAAGTGTTTTCTTCCCCAAGCTCTTACATACTCAGCCATTTCGATATGTCTTGCAAATCTGTTGTCAAGTCCTTCTTCAAGAATCATGTCAAGCTGGTAGTCCATTGCAAACATAAGTGAAATGTTTGGAGTAGAAGGATACTGGTGTGGTTTCTTTACTACAGCATCGTATATTTTAACCAAATCAAAGTAGAAACCTCTGTTTTTAACAGTCTTTGCTCTGTCGTAAGCCTTTTCAGACATTGAACATACTGCAAGTCCTGGAGGAAGTCCAAGTGCTTTTTGAGTAGAACATACACAGATGTCTATTCCAAGCTTGTCAACTTCAACCTTTACTCCTGCTGCAGAACTAACTGTATCTACACAGAATACTACGTCAGGATATTTCTTAACAACTTCCGCAATTGCTTCAACAGGGTTCATAACACCTGTAGATGTTTCGTTGTGAGTTACTGTAACAAGATCATAATCTCCAGTAGAAAGTGCTTTTTCAACCATTTCAGGAGTTATTGCCTGACCCATTTCAACTTCATAAAGATCTGCTGGCACATTGTTTCCAGTTGCCATTTGATACCATCTCTTACCAAAAGCTCCTACTGAAAAGACGGCTGCTTTCTTTGCTGTACAGCTTCTTATTGCACCTTCCATGAATCCACTTCCTGAAGAAGTGGAAAGTAGTATCCAATTATCAGTATAGAAAACTTTCCGCATCTTAGTACAGATGTTTCCTTGAAGTTCAGATATCTCTTTTGTCCTGTGACCTATAAGTGGTGTTGCCATCTTGTCCAGTACATCCTGTTTTACTTCAACAGGGCCTGGAATAAATAATTTTTTATGCATATTCATCCCTCGCTAATTTATTTGTTAAATCTTTAACATCTTATTCGTTTTATCAATTATAAAGAAAATTTAACAATTTTTCAATACTTTCTTAAAACTTTTTGAAAAATTTTTGTCATATGACCAGATTTATATTATAATACTTACTATTAGAAAATACAATAAATAAGGAGAACTTAAATGAAAAACTTTAGAATAGGTATGCCTTCTCTTATCGAACTGGATACTTTTGAAGATACTTTGGAACTATGCAGGGAACTTGAGCTGGATTTCATAGAGCTTAACATGAACCTACCATCAAACTTTATTGAGAACCTTCCGTCAAAAAAACTTCTTGATGCCAAGGAAAAGCACAATGTTTCATTTACAATGCACATGCCTGATGATGCAGACATGGGAGTTTTCTTCGAGCCTGTAAGACAAGGATATATCCAACTTGCCCTTGACACAGTGGATTGGGCTGCAAAATCAGGAGTTGAGCTTCTTAACTTCCATATAATCGAAGGTGCAAAGATGACACTGCCTGATAGAAAGGTATATATCTACGACCAGTATTCAAATATATTCGTAACCAAGTTCGTCGATTCCTTCAAACATGTCGGTACTGCAGGACACAAGGCAGGAGTTAAAGTAAATGTTGAAAATTCCGGAAACTTCGGCAATGCATTTGCGCAGGAGGCCCTTGACCAGGTACTTCAGATTCCAGGAATGGGTATAACCTGGGATATAGGTCATGACTCGGCCAAGGAATATGTTGACCACGAATACCTAATGAAGGTTAAGAACAACATATCACACATGCACTTCCATGATAC
>JAUVAG010000272.1 GCA_030591825.1 Dethiosulfatibacter sp. | reverse complement strand
TAATCAATGATAGTTTAAGTCTTCTATCAGTATCCGGACTTACTGCACTGTGGTCAGCCTCTAGAGGAGTCAGCGCACTTACTCGATCCTTCAATATGGCTTACGGATACAAGGAAACCAGAAATTTCATAATCATAAAGCTAACAGGAATCTATTATACACTGCTTCTCATAATATCCATTATAATAACTATTGCACTGCCCTCACTGGGACTTGGCTTCTTTCATTTTATAAGCAGCTACCTACCCATATCAGTAAGGCTAATAGATACCATATACTCCCTGAGGTATCTGTTGTATCTTATGGTATTCGTCTTCTTTATACTGTCTGTACACAAGGTTCTTCCCGCGGGAAAGATGAAATACAGGGATGTTTACTACGGCGCTGTATTTTCACTCATTGGGTGGTATATTCTTTCAAGGTCCTTCGGCTTCTTTGTAAGCACATTCACCAACTATGCAGCAGTATATGGAGGTCTTGCATCAATCGTGATTTTTATGATGTGGCTCTATTTCATGAGCACGGTACTCATGCTTGGAGCCGAGATGAATTCAGTAATATTGAAATATAGAAAACATGCTGAACAAGTTGAATAGATTTACTAATATATCTTTCGATAGGTATAGCAAAATTGACATTAAAAAATCGCCTGCGTTGGGCGATTTTTATTTTATGTTCACAATCTTCTACACATTAGATTAAAAACTGTTTTCACAGGCATCAAGATAGGCCTTGAAATCATCAAGGGTAACCTTGCTTCTGTCTCTATGATATCCCTGCATTCCAAGATTTATTGCTGCTTCAACATTCTCGATCTTGTCATCTATGAATATTGTCTTTGTCCTGTCATAGCCTGTTTGTTCAAGGGCTGATTCGTATATCCTACTGTCTGGCTTGTCTATTCCTTCATAGGCTGAAATTATGACCTTCTGGAAATATTTTCTTAGATCCAGGTGGTCAAAGGCCCAGTCAAGGCTTGGCAATGCATTTGATATTACGGACATGTTGTATTTACCACTAAGTTCTTCAAGAATCCTTACAGTTTCAGGATACATTTCATAATGAATGGTATCAACTGAAAGCATGAAAAGCTTCCTTCCAAGTTCTTTATTGTTGCTGTCTATAGATTCTGCTATGGCATCATTCCTGCCCTTTAGCCATGCTTCCTCTTCATCCCAAGTATAAAACCAGTATATATCCATAAGGTAAATCCTGTCGAATTCATTTCCAGCAGTTACTGCTTCTTCAACAGAAGCTTTGGAATATCCCATGGAACAAAGAATTTTCCGCACTACATCATCTCTTTTATTCCTTATAAAAAAAAGCACTCCGCCTGCATCAAAAAATATATTGTTAATTTTCATATTCATCTTCCTCATCTATTATAGCTACCGCTTTTTTCACAGTATCAAAGTCGTATCCCTTGTAGAACAGGAATCTGAAAATCTTCTGGTCCCTTTCATGCTCATCGCTAAAGGTCATGGCTTTAAGCCTCTTTCTCGCAACTATCAGAGCATTTTCTATGAAAACGTCCTCATCTATGACAGATATTTTTTCATCTATGGTTTCCCTATCTATGCCCTTCCTGTAGAGCTTGGTCCTAATTTTCCTTCTACCGTCCTTGTTAAAGTTAAGCTGATCATTTATAAAGGATTCGGCATACTGCTCATCATTAATATATTTTTGGTCCTTAAGATAATCAACAGCATAGTCTATTATGTTATTCTCAAAATCCAATACTCCAAGTTTTTCCCTTATTTCCTTCTCGGTCTTCTGACTGGCTGTGAGAATCCTTAGTCCCTGGTTTACAGCTTTATTCTTTTCTTCGTTAATAAGAACCTCCTCGACAAACTCTTCGGTTATTTCCATGTCTTTTTTTAGATTGTATTTTTCATATATGCTTATGTTCAATCCAAAGGCGTATTCGTTATCAATATATATACTCATTCTATTTTTATTCTTCTTTTGTTGTTCTATATTTGTAATTTTCATTATTTCTCCAGTTATGTTGGTTTAAGTTGGTAACCTACCATTCTCATTCTACCATATTTTAGATAAGGTTTTCAAATTAATTTATTTCGGGGATATGCTCCAAACCCTTGCAATTTAGGGACACTATGGTTTAATATATATATGAGAATAATCATAAGGAGAAATTATGAGTAAAGTATATTTTATAGAAAACAATACATCAAACTACGGTGAGCTTAGTCAAATCGCACTGAAGCTGCTTAAGAAAGTCGAAGAAGATACAAATCACAGTTATGAAAAAGAGGTGCCTGTCAAGGTTCATTTCGGAGAAAAGGGAAATTCCACCTATGTTCCCGAAGAATGCTATCTTGATATAATAAACCACCTTAAGGCAAAAGATATAAAACCTTCCTATATAGAATCAAATGTACTGTACAGAGGAGCGAGAACAACCACATCCAGCCATTTGAAGCTTGCTGAGGAACACGGCTTCACTTCGGTTCCAATAATCATTGCAGACGGAGAAACTGGAACAGAGTATGACGAAGTGGCCATCAACAAAGACTATTTTAATATCTGCAAAATTGGAAAGGCCTACGGAAACTACAATCAATTCATAGTAATGAGTCACTTCAAGGGTCATGAAATGGCAGGCTTCGGTGGAGCATTGAAACAGCTTGCTATGGGATTTGCGGCAAGAAGTGGAAAGATGGCACAGCACTCCAGCGTATCGCCTGTTGTCAGCGAAAAGAGATGCATCTCCTGTGGACTTTGCATGGAGAAATGTGATTTTGATGCCATTCGAATGGTAGGAACTGCAGTAATTAATGATGAAAAATGTACAGGCTGTGCAGGATGTATAGCTGTTTGTCCCGAAGGCGCCATAAGAAACAAATGGGACAACAAGTCATTCCTCTACAACCTGGCGGAGTATGCCTACGGGGCGGCAAAGGGAAAGGATAATATCTACATATCCTATTTGATAAATATAACCCATGATTGTGACTGCATAGGAAAACATATGAACAATATTTATGAAAACATAGGCGTCATGGCAAGCAAGGACCCGGTGGCACTTGATTCAGCATGCCTTGATGTACTTCAACAAATGTCAGGTAAGGAATACTTCGACAAGGGAAGAACTACCCTTGAACATGCTGAAAAGATAGGTCTTGGAAGAAGAAAATATGAAATAATAAAACTGTGATTTGAATTATTGTTCCATCTGTGATAAAATGTATGGAATCAAATATACTACATGGAGGGGTACTTAATGAAAATTAGTTGCATAC
>JAUVAG010000175.1 GCA_030591825.1 Dethiosulfatibacter sp. | reverse complement strand
CAAGGTCGGATTTTATAGATTTTACTACAGATGCAAAATCGGATTTTTCATATCTTGTGAGACAGTACTGTTACGGTGACTTTTTCAGGAATATATTTACTTCCGATGAAGAAAATATCATACCGGGAGTTACCCTTTACGACAAGGTGAAGGAGCTTCATCCTGACCTTCCAATAGTCTATACTTTGGATGAGGAACAGGATACTGTGTATTTCAATTTCACAAACAGTGAAGAAAAGAATGAATTCCTTCTTCAGGAAGGGTATTCAGATGAAGCCACTGCATACAGCATACTTGTTGAATATGCAATTGGAGACAATATTGATTTTGACATAATAACATCAGACGAGGTTAAGTATTTTGCGCAGGAGGAGCTCCTTGCATATATAAATCCTTCCATATCCGTATCAAGGTGGGAATAT
The DNA here is from genome assembly GCA_030591825.1 of Dethiosulfatibacter sp. Lineage (GTDB taxonomy): Bacteria > Bacillota > Clostridia > Tissierellales > Dethiosulfatibacteraceae > Dethiosulfatibacter. The sequence continues at coordinate 3,882 of JAUVAG010000175.1, read as the reverse complement.
ACATCCATCCTGAAAAAGGTTAACTGGGTTGAAGGAAATCTGGGGAATGTGGAAGATGATAATATTTCTGCACAGAACGTGTTCCACGACCTTAAGGAGAATGCAGGTTTTGAAGTCGAAATAAGCGACTACCTTGCAAGAAAGGTATTCACCATCAAGGAAAGATATGTTAAGCAGGGATACCTTGCCTTCCACCCTATAGATATTTCATATGGGGTTGCTGAAAAAACAGTTGCACTCATATCCGAAAACTACGACAAGCTTGAGGGCGTTGAGATTACAGTTGAACCCCTAAGATATTATCCATACAAGGAGTCTGCTGCCCATGTACTGGGTTATCTTGGAAGAATTTCACAAGATTATGAAATAGAAAAATACATTAACCAGGGAGACTATCTCAGGGACGATATGATAGGAAAGACAGGCATAGAGGAAAACTTCGAACACCTCTTAAACGGAACAAAGGGAAGCGAGACTCTCAAGGTCGATGTTTACGGCAACAGGGTAAGTACCGTTGAAACAGGTGAGCCTGTTCCGGGAAACAACCTATATCTAACGCTGGACATCGAACTTCAAAGAAATGCTGAGAAGTATCTCCAAAAGGCTCTTGAACAGATACAGGTTGGAGGAGTATATGAAAGCAAGTGGGGAGATTTTGATTTTGACCATACATACAAGAATGCTGTATCAGGAGCACTGGTTGCCCTGGATGTGAACACGGGAGAAGTTCTTGCAATGGTAAACAATCCATCCTACGATCCCAATCTTTTTTCAACAGGAATCTCACAAAATGATTGGCAGGATCTTTTGAATGAATCAAAGAATCCACTAGCCCCAAAGCCTCTTTACAATATATCCATGCTCACTGCAATACAGCCAGGATCAACCTTTAAAATCGTTACAGCACTGGCAGCTTTGGAGAAGGGTATTTCACCGTATGAGCAAGTTTACTGTGCAGGACATATGGAGATTGGAAGCCAGACATTCGGTTGTTGGATATGGTATATGTACAGAGGGCTTCATGGATATGAAAACATGTATGAGGCAATAAGGGATTCATGCAATTTCTATTTTTTTAGTATTGTTCTTGGAGAAAACAAGGCAACAGGGGAAAGGACTTCGGTCAAGGTTGAACTTGAAGATATAATGGATATGGCTGAACAGTTGGGGCTAAACGACAAGACAGGAATAGAGATTTCCATACCAACCGAAGTGTCGGGAAAGCTTCCGGATCCTGATACAAAGATTAGCAATATAAAATATTTCCTAAGTCTATACCTGGATGATGAAATCGAAAATTTTGTTGGCGAAGGAACAACAATGAATGATGATGAAAAGGAACAGATAGTTAACGAAATCGTTTCATGGGTAAGGGGCAATGAACCACTTACTAGAACGGAGGTCTTTGACAGTCTTGAAGATCTTGGACTTGATCCTGTTTTGAGAAACAACAGGGGAATTCCTCTAGGAGATATAATTAAATACACCTATCTGAATCAGGCTGTGTGGAATGATGGAGATACAATGAACATAAGTATCGGCCAAGGAAGCAATGCCTATACTCCAATTCAGATGGCAAACTATATAGCTACTGTGGCAAATGGTGGATACAGGAATAATATCAGCATAATACAGAAGGGAACAACTTATAACAAAGACAGAGTTACATATCTGCCTGAAAGAACTTCTGAAAGAATAGAGTTATCGGACTATTCCTTTTTAGATATAGTAACAAAGGGAATGGTAATGGTATCTGAAACTACAGGAAATACATATACCAATTTTCCGGTGGATGTTGCTTCAAAGACTGGAACTGCAGAGAAGGATGGGTTGAATCCTGAAACAGGAGAGCCTTATGACGACTTTGGATGGTATGTTGCCTTTGCACCGGCTGAAGAACCGGAGATTGCAGTGGCGGTAGTAATATTCCAGGGAGGTTCCGGAAGATATCCGGCACCAGTAGTAAGGGAAGTAATAGGTGACTATTTGAATCTTAAATCAGAAGAAGAATTGGAGCAGGAAGCATTAGCAGAAGAAGCAGCAGCTATTGAAGAAGTATCAGAAGAGGAGGAGGGAACTAATGAGTAAATTCATTCTTGTAACTTCATGTGAGGACCAACAGGGAAAGACAGTTATTTCACTTGAACTGGCTAAGAAACTTGCAAATGAAGGCAGCGTGGTTTATGTGGATATATCAGGTTCAACAAAAAATGCATCCGTTTATCTTGGATATGATATGAACATAATATATGATTACGTGGACCTTGTGGATGACATCTGCAGTCTTGATGAAAGTAAGATATCCGCAGAGGTGGAAGGAGCAGTTTTCGATATGGTTCCAACACCCAGACTTGAAACAAAGAAAGCAGAGGAAAACAAGATTTTCGGAAAACTTTTCATGATACTCAACGACAAATACGATTATATAATCATTGACGGTGGTAGTATCAGGGATGAGAAGGACATTATGGACTACAGCGTCCTTGACAGAATACTCCTCGTTACAGAAAGTAGAATTGAGGACTTCGGGAAAATAAACACCTGCATAAACATCATAGGCAAGGATAACGCAGGAAATATACTTTATCTCATAAACAAGTATATGAAGAAGGAAGGCAAGAGAGGTACAATGTTCACACCTAAGGAACTTGAGGAAATGATAAACCTGAAGATGGTAGGCCATATTGAATTTAACGACGCCTACCAGAAAATAAGCAGCGGTTACATAGAAAACAAAAATCTGTTGACTCAAATCGAAACTGCGGCAGACAAGATAATTGAGAAGTTGAATTGAGAACAAAGTAAAAAAGTGTTTAAGAATTCCAGGGTTTTGATCTTGGAATTCTTTTTTTAATTTTTTGTAACAGTAAAAGTATTGACGCGAGCTGTACTATGTGTCATAATACAGTTGCTGCTGTACTATGATGAGTGGTACAGTTGGTCTAAGACTTATGTAAGTTATTAATAAAATTTAATTTTAGGCTAATTCTACTCTATTTTAGGTGATTATTATTAAGTCAGACAAAGTAGCTTCGCGGCATCATCCGAGATGGTTGGAATAAAAATGGAGGATAACATGAAAAAGAAAAAAATTACTAAAAAGAGATTGGTTATTGCAGCAGTTGCTGTTATAGCTTGTTTTTTACTAATGCAATACTTAAACAATGAAAAATCCGAGGGGGCTGAATTTTCAGAAAACAATATGGAAACATCATATACTGTGGAAAAAACAGATATAAGAAAAACCATTACGGGAACTGGACAAATCAATCCTTCAGATATAAGAATTGTATCATCGGATAAGACGGGTAATATTGAAAAGATATTTGCAAGTGAAGGACTGATTGTAGATAAAGATGAAATATTGGCTTTTTATGAAATTGAAAGCGATGATGAATCGAAGCAGTTGACAATAGATTCAGCAGGTTACAGTCTTTCCTTGGCACGGAAAAATCTTGAAGATCTTGAAATAAAAGCTGAAAAGCTAAAAATTTATGCCGAGGAGAAGGGTGCTGTGAATTTTTTCTACGAAGAAGGAGAACAAGTGTCGGAACGTATGATCTTAGGTGAACTTTCTGAAGTGGATATAATAAGGGTCCAGTCCTATTTCACAAAGGAACAAATTGATAGAATAAATATTGGAGACAGCGCTGAAGTATTCCTTTCAGACTTCCTTCTTACACTGGAAGGTAGAATAGTGTCTAAGAACAATGCTCCTGTAGCTAATGGAGGTGGATCTATTGGTTATATGGCGGAAGTAGAAGTGGAATACAAGGGAGCCCTTAATGAAGGTTCTCCAGTGAAGATTACTGCAGTTAATTCAACTGGGAAATATGTCTCACCCTTTGCAGGACAGTCTATGTTGAATGAAAAAATTACAAT